>DASWGL010000476.1:0-15051 GCA_036393735.1 Gemmatimonadaceae bacterium
GCCGCCGCTCTTTCGAGCGGGTGAAGCGGCGGCTCGCCGCCCACTCAAAACGGAGGAGCACATGGCGAAGGCATTCGACAAGGATTCGTGGTTGGCTCAAAAGGAACAGCGGCTTCAGGACGCAAAAACAGCTCTCGAAGATGGACTGAAAGCGCTCCAGAGCTCCGACGACTGGCGGCGCATGCTCGAAGGCATGGCGCAGGTCGGCGCGCTAAGCGTTGTCCGTTACAGCTTTCAGAACCAAATTCTCGTTTGGCAGCAGCGACCTGGGACGCGGCTCGCAGCGACTTTCCAAACCTGGAAGGAGCATGGCCGTTTCGTCCGAAAAGGCGAGAAGGGCATCAGCATCTTGGCTCCGGTCGTGAAGAAAGTTGCGGACGACGCCGATAACGAGACCAAGGAGCTGCGGCTCGTTGGCTTTCGCCTAGTGACGGTGTTCGGAGTCGACCAAACGGACGGCGATGCTCTCCCCGAGGTTCAGCTGCCCAACATCACCGCGGACGAGGCTTTCGAGGGAAGCGTCGAAACACTCAGGGAGATTGCGCTGAGCATTGACGGTAACCCGGTCAGCGGCATGGAGTTGCGCAGTCGGCAAGAGGGCGATCCACGCAGTGCACTCGGTTGGTACAACCCGAAAACGAAGCACATCGTTGTCCTGACCGATGGCCAGTCGCGAGCGCAACAGTTTTCGACGCTCTGCCATGAAGTGGCACACGCCCTGCTGCATCCCATAGGAGATCCCCACGGCGCACCAGAGCGGGAAGTCGAGGCCGAGAGCACAGCCTTTGTCATTTGCCACGCGCTCGGGCTCGATACAAGCAAGACGACCTTTCCGTATGTCGCGGTCTGGGCTAGCAGGGACCGGGACGAAGATCCTTTAAAACTGATCGCCACCTCTGGGCAACGGATCACGAAGGCAGCCACTCGGATCCTCGATGCGCTATGCGCTAAGTCGATGGCTCCTCCCGGAGTAGCCACCGTTGCTTAAGTCACCGATCCTCGAATGGCACGGGCGAACTCCGGATAGCGGCGGAACGCCTTTGCTATTCTCATTTGCTAGGCAGAGGTGGCGAGGCTGCCACCACCTGCGATCAGGGCGTAACCCGTGCAAATGAGCGAAATTTCGCTTGTCCGTAAATGGGCTGCCATGAGAACGCGCAGCTGCTGTTTATGAAAGCGACTCCATCCGACTGCGGCAAATGTCGAGCATGTCCTCTACAATCTTCCGCGCGTCTGCGGTGGGCTCGATTGCCTTGGGCAAACTGATCCCGCCAATGGCTCCTTCCATCCGCCGTAACATGTCCTCAATCGCCGCGTCAGCGGCGCCGGCACTTAGCCCGGCGGTTGTTGCGAGCGCACGGAAATCCGCACGACGCAAATTATCGTCCTTGCCATTGAGCTTGAGCGCCATGCGATCATGCTTGAGATTTGGAAAGACCCGCGTCGTCACCGCGTCATACAGCGGCGCCATCCGCACACTCCGAAACTGCTTGTCTCCGCGTTCAGCCGTCTTGAGCAGCGCCAAGTTCTTTAGGTGCATGTCGCCATCGGCAATCAGCCACGCGAACAGGGCGCGCCTCACAATATTGAGAAGGTCTTCGTTAGGCGCCGTCGATAAGGGGCGAACGGCGCGCGCGACCCTTTCCATTGTGCTGTCGTACTTAGCGCCGGTGGGCAGATCGAGAACGGAGCAAAGATCTTCGAGCGCCAACATTCTTGCGTCTGTTAGGCTTTCGCGAATGTCGAAGCGCTCCACGACTAGCGCCGGCGGCATGCCATCCGGCATACTAACCAGCGCGGTAGCCGGGGCCTCGAAGCCAGCGGCCCGACCGAGCGCCATAGCGATCCATTCGACGAGCGGCAAAGCATCGTAGCCGCTGGTCCCGGCCGGCTTCAGGATATGGGTGAAGGGCTTGCCTGTACTGGGCGATAGGACACCTTCGGTATCAAGATACATGGGCGCCTTGATCTGAACGCCCGATAGGCGCGGCGTATCAGCGCGCCGGTAGATCTGCGCGAGATTATCCTCGAAGCTCGCTTCGATTTCAGTGCGAACCGGCCCGGCATACCGGCCGGTGAACGCGCCGTCCTTGGTATATTTCTCAAGCCGGGTTAGCAGAACGTCCGGCGGCAACGCCCCCAGGTCGGCTTCACTCTCCACGACAGTGATATTCGACATGTAGCGCTTGCCCGACCGCAGCAGCGTGCGCTCGTCCTTTTCCTTGAGGACTTTTTCGAGCCAGCCCTCCGGGAGCAGAGAGACGATAAAGGGCGGCAGCTTGCCGGGCGTGGTCTGCCGAATGAGCCGCGGCCCTTCTCCGCCAATCGGCTGCCAGCGCCATTCGAAGCCATCGTGAGTCAAATGACCCAACGGCGCGCCATGCCAGGCGACAATGAGGTCGAGCGCCGCCTCGTTCTTGGCCGGGGTAGTATTTGGCCTATGGAGGAGATAGCGCTCAGCAAGCTCTCCTTCCCGGTACCATTCGTTCTCGCGGGCAAGCAACCAAAGCGCGTCCGCCGCTGCCTGTGCGCTGCCATATTGCTCGATCAAGCGGGTGGCGATCGCCGCCCGCATTTCTTCATCGATCGACGCCGCGTGTTCGCTGCGCAGACGGAAAGCTTCAAGGAAGCGCTGACGGATCGACGAGACGCGGACATGGAACTCGCCCATGCCGTCATCGACGACGGCGTCGTCCACGGACGGATGTTTGGACGCTTCGTTCTGGATGATCTCCAGCGTGCGGATCCGAGTGCGCTGCTTGCGCCGAGCGCTCAGAAACAGCCGGCCATCGCGGGTCGGCCCGAGCAACGCGGCGCTTGCCGCGGACAGGTAGGCTTGAGGGTAAAGATATTTGGCGATCCGAACCGCGTGCTTCAGTACGCTGGCGTCGACATTATCGTCGGCATCGACGTATATCCCGCGCATAAGCTGGACGAGCTTGCCCGTGTCAGCCATGTAGTGGCTTCGGGTCTTATCTAGAGTTTCGCCGACTAGGTGGAGCGCCATTCTAACTTTCCCGTACTTCAGGTACGACTAAGTTAGTATTCTATGTAGTTTCGTCAAGGCAAATTCTAACTTTCACGTACTTCAGGCACGCGATAGTTAGAGTCTGGATCTCGTCTGAAGGCGCCTTGATTCCGTGCTCCCTCCCCTTCCTCTCGACTTGACGTACCACATCTTTACGACGCAACCCGGTGAGGACTGGGTATACATACCCAGTCCTCAGCGGACACACAGCTGCGCCAACTACGACCAGGTATATATACCTTGGTCGAAGTTGATTTCGTGGTTCCCCCTTCGTGGACAGGTACGCATGCTCGGTCTATTGCCATGCTGACGAGCAAGCCCAAACGGTGGCAAAAAGCCGTCCTTGAGTTCTTCGACAAGTCACCCGTGAGGGTGTTCCGCCGCAAAGATCTCGCCGACCTGTTGGACCTCCACCAAGAGGACTGGGGCTTGCCAACCCACCATTCCATTTCGAAGTTCGTCCCCTTCCTGGAGGACTCTGGAAAACTGCGCTCCATCACCCTTAGTTCGGAGTCGGGCCTCTACTCGCCAATCAATCGTTACGTTTGGGGCCAAGCATCTTCGCTTCAAGTCGCGCTCTCGCTGCGGCCTTCCTCCTACTTCACGCATGCCACGGCCGTCTTTCTTCACGGGCTTATCCAGCAACTAGCAAAGACAGTTTACGTGAACAAAGAACAGAGTCCGAAGCGTGCTCCCCCGGGGTCACTGACCCAAGAAGCACTGGATCGTGCCTTTGCTAACGAGCAGCGGACCTCGCGGTACATCTTCTCATACGAGGACGCTCGGGTTGTATTGGTGAGTGGCAAGTACACAAATCGTCTTGAGGTTTGTGATGTTGCTGGTCCAAACGGGGAAATATCGCCAGTAACAAGACTGGAACGCACGTTGATCGATATTGTAGTGCGTCCTGCGTATGCCGGCGGTGCCAACGAGGTCCTCAAGGTCTATCAACGTGTCAAGGAACGAGAGATATCCGTAGACACTCTGATCGCAACCCTCAGTCAGCTTGGATACCTGTATCCCTATCATCAAGCGATCGGTTTCTACATGGAACGAGCCGGTTTTAGCCCATCACATCTAGACCGCCTTCGAAAACTAGGACTCAACTTTGATTTCTACTTGGCTAACGCAATTAAAGAACGGAAGTACGATCGCTCTTGGAGGCTATTCTTCCCAGAAGGGCTTTAGTGATGCATAGCGCATTGGTCATTCAATCGTACGCGCGAGCTCCAGGTACCGGCAGAACGCATTCGCCATCCGCATCTGCTCCGGCGTCCGGCATTCCGGCTCGAACAGCTCGGGGTTGCCGACGAGGATGCAGACGCACCGTGCCCGTGACGTCGCAACGTTGAGCCGGTGCCGGCTGAAGAGGAAATCCATCCCGTGGGGGGCTTCCTCGGGACTCGAGGTCGCCATCGAGTAGATAACAATGGGCGCTTCCTGTCCCTGGAACTTGTCGACGGTGCCAATGCGAGCGCCGGGAACTCGCTCGGCGATCTCGGAGACCTGCGCGTTGTACGGCGCGACGATCAGAATGTCATCCAGAGTCAGGGGCTTCGGCTCGCCATGACGGTTTACCCACATGACGCCCGGACAGAGGAGGCTCTTGACGATCTCGGCGACACGTTCGGCTTCCTCCGCCGAGCTGTTCTGGTTCCCGTCGTGCACTACGGGAGCGTAGAAGAGGCCTGCCCCTGCATATGGTGTGGGCCCCGCAACCGCCTGCACGGCTAGACCGGGATGTGGTCTCAGCTTCCCTTCGTAGAACAGCTCCGACGTGTAGCTGCAGATCGATGGGTGAAGTCGCCAGGTCTCGCCCAAGAAGAGCCCGCGCTCTTCCGGCATCGTCTCATGGCCTTCGAGGAGGTACTCGAGAGCTGATAGCTCTGAACCAATCGGGTGGCTCGCCTTCTGCGGCTGCTCAAGCTGCTGCGGATCCCCCAGCAGGACTAGGTTCCTGGCGGCCTGCGCGCAGGCGAGGACGTTCGCGAGCGACATCTGTCCCGCCTCGTCCACGACGAGCACATCGATTGCTTCGGCAAGATCCTCCTTCGACCAGACCCAGGCTGTCCCGCCCACGACGTCGTAGGCCCGGCTCCGGATCTTCGCGACAGCCTTCCCGGCATCGGTCTCCTCGTCGATCCCTAGCCGTGGCGATTTCGACTTGTCGCTCACGCGATGCATGCAACGAACAGCAACCCCTTCGTCGGCTGCTGCCCGCACGACCTCTTCGAGGAGGTTCCGGATCACCTTGTGGCTGACGGCCGTGACCCCCACCTTCTTTCCCCCGCGAACGAGGTCGACGATCATCCGAGCCGCCGTAAACGTCTTGCCGGCGCCGGGTGGTCCCTGGATAGCAAGGACGCCGCCATCAAGCGCAAGGACCACTCGCCGTGCACACACGACAGTCGATTCGGTTTCTCGGCGCAGCGTCTCCCTGGCAATGAGCCGCGGGTTGCGCCGAAGCAACAGATCGCGGGCGGCGCGATGCGATCCCGAGACGTCGATCCCATGATCGCGAACGAACTCACCGAGCCGTAGGAGGGCGTCGACGGCTTCGGGATTGCTCACCCTTTCGTGTTTGAACAGCGCGGTCGGGTGCAGGTCGGCGCGGGCGACGCCCTTGCGCAGGTCGATCGTGCGATGCTCGAGGTCGATCGCCTCGACCTTGGCAACGGGCGAAGCCTTCTCGCTCCCCGGCGCGAGGGCATCATCTTGCTCTTCGAATTCGGTGTCCTGCGGCGGAAACCGATACCGGTCGACGACCACTCCGCGCTTCGTCGTTTCCAGGCGACGTTCGAAAATGAGGCCGGCGATTCCAGTGGGCTCATCGAGCAGCTCAGCGTCCGTCATCTGGTTGAGACGGAAGAACTCCCACCAATCGACCTTGTCTTCTCGTCGATGCCACTCGAGCAGCTGCGCGAGCGTCCATTGGGCCTCTTCAGGGCGATTTCGCTCGAGTGGAAGGTGTGCGGTAAGGGCGTCGGACACGGCACGAATCCGCGCGAGCCGCTCATCGACCACCCTCTCCTCTAGCTTGGCAAGCGGTGAAGGTGGCCGAGGGACCGGTTCACCTCGCTTCTCTTCCGTTTCCAACCGAAGTCGTTCGAGCCAGTCTCGCAACTCGAGCGCCGAGATGCAGTCGTCGCGATTGTACGATCTGACAGCTTCGCGAATCTCGGCCGTCAGACACTCCGACTCTTTCATCGCGATTGCGTACTCGACCGCGCGAAGGTGCCGGGTCACCTTCCGAAGGTCGATCTCCCGTGCGAGGCCGTAGAACGGTTCGAGCTTCTTGATGGAGTAGCTGTCGATCCCTGCGCGAAGTGCCTTCCGGACGATGCCGTAAAGGTCGACGAACACTTCGGCTCGCAAGAGATCATCGAGCTCGTCGGCCCTCGTTCCGTACCTGCCCATGAGCCTCTTCATGGAGGTGGGCTCGTAGGATGCGTAGTGAAAGACGTGCATGCCTGGGTCGCGCTGACGTCGTTCGACAATGATGTCCATGATGCGCTCGAACGCACGTCGTTCCTCGGCAGGCGACATCGCCCAGAGTGCCTCGTAGTTCACACCACCGTCAGCGTCGCGGAGCGCGTACCCGAAGAGGTAATCGAGCCCGCCGTGCTCCCCCTGTCGATCTCCTTCAAGGTCGAGAAAAATATCCAGCGGCGAGGGTACGGGTAGCGCCGCGAGCCCCTGGTCCTTCTCGATCGGCAGGAGCTCATAGACCGGTCTCCCTTTCGTGCGCGCTTCGAACTGGAGTCGTGCTTGCTCCCGAACCCGCTCGAGGGCTGCCGCGCTTCCATGACTCGGTGTGCGCGGAAGTGGAAGCGGGACCTCGGCGAGCGCCGCGAGCGTGGTGATGCCCCAGCTTGCCAGCTCCTTGCGTTGAGTCTTCTTGATGCCGGCCACGAGCGACAAATGGTCGTCTTTCGTCCACCGCTTCTCGCAGAGTGCGTACCAATTGCAGATGTCGCAGTGGGCGACGGGATCCGGGTACGGTTCGGCCATCTCCGCCGAGGCTGGGAGTGGCCGGTTCATCTCGGTCTCTAAGTTCCGCCGTACGAGCCGGTAGTACGCGCGAAACTCGTCGAAGCGATAGCACTCCGGCTTGAACTTCCTATCGGGTACCACGACACGCAGGATCTCCGGCGAAGCTCCTTGCAGCTCGGCCAGAAGATCCGCGTAGAGGCATAGCTGGATCAGCGTCGCGCCACGAGTTGTCTTTGCGAGCTTCGTCTCGACTGGCTCGTATCTCCACGAGCCAAAGCGACTCTCTCCGTCCACGCGAAGAAGAACGTCAGCCCATCCTGCCCACGATCCATGCTCGAGGCGGCCCTGGACAACTACGTCTGCCCCCTCGCGCATCGCTGCCAGTGTCTCGTCGAACGCTTTTGGGCTCGATCTCGTGATCTCGACGACGCTCTTGCCAGATCGTGCGAGGCGCCTCACGTATTCCTGCTCGTGCGCGAGGCCGCGTTCCCGCAGGATTTCGAGCATCGGGTCGTCGAAGAACGGTCGCTTTGCGAGCTTGCACGCCGCCAATCGCTCGAGCACCGTGAGATGGCGGCATCCGATGAAGTTAGTCAAGTCGGTTGCGAAGAAGAGAGGCTTGTCTCCCCGCAGGTCCATGCGCTCTCACCCGCTCCGTTCGATCACGATCCTCCCAGCACCTTCATCGCGGCCGTCTTCGGGTCGCCATAGAAGATCGGGTCGACGTGCTCGACGATGTCGGCGCTTACGTCGAGGAAGGTTCGCTTGTTCTCGATGGGGATGAGCGCTCGTTTGGCGCCGTTGTCCATCGCAACCCGGAGCGACTCGACGAGCGAGCGCAGCGCCTTGATGTTGCCCTGCACACTCATGTCGCCAAGTACGAGCAGCGCAGGGCTCACTGGAGCCTTCCTGAGCGATGAGTAGGCCGCCACGAAGAAGCCAACGCCGATCTCGGCCTCGACGTGGTTGCCGAGCAGATCAATCACCTCCACATGCAGATCGGACGTGTCGAGGTCCCGGGCGATGCCGAGCTCGCTCTTCTTAGCTAGGAGATAGCTGAACGCACGCTGGACCGACTCCTTCATCGCGCCGGAGACGCCACCGGCCATCTTGAGCTTCCCCGTCCCGCCAGAGGCAGACACCTCGACGCGAAAGAGGCCCACTGTGCCGTCCGATGTGACACCCGCGCTGTACACGGTCCCGGGCGACAGCGGGTCGGTCGAAATGAGGTCGCGGCCACCCTGCTCGGGGACCCCGACGAACTTCTCTTCGCCGGTGTCCTGTAGCGTGTAGCTGAACGACGTGTGGTAGTACTCGAAGGAGCCCATCTTTTTGAGCTGCTCCTTTACTCGGCGGCGCCCTTCGATGGCCAGCTCGAGGATCTCAGCGAGATCTTCTTGGCTCACGTCGCCGTGCGGGTGGACGATCTTTACAAGACCCGAGACCGTCTTCCGCACGGCTTTGCGATCGCGCGCGTTCAGATGAGGGCCGAGAGAGAAGTGTCGGTCGCTGATCTCCGTGAAGTTGTGCTTCCGCATCTCGCGGAGCGCCTCGGCTAGGTAGTCGACCACGAACCCATAGTGGTTCGTGAAGAGGTCATTGCGCATCTTCGGGATCTCCCAGCCCGGGAGATAGAAGTGCAGGCGGTCGATGAATGCCATGTCGTCGCGAATGACGTCCGGCATCGGCACGAACAGGTGGCCCGTCTGTACCATCACGTCGACCGGCTGGTTCGTGTTGCCGAACATCGCGATGCTCGCATCACCCGAGGCGGCCTCTTGCCCGCGCTGGAACGTGCCGGACTCGCAGTAGGTCTTCATCGTCGTGATGACCTCCTTCGGCATCTTCTGAAGGTCGGCGACCTCGTCGAACCCGACCACGTCCCAGATCTGCAGCATTCCTTTCTGCCGGCCGCCCATGTGGCCGAACAGGTTGGCGACGGTCGTGGGGCCCGTGAGCAACGCCGCGTACGGCGACACCTCCTGCAGAACGTAGCTCTTGCCAGTCCCGCGGGGCCCAAGCTCGACGAGGTTATAGTTCCGCTCGGCGAGGGGAATGAGACGCACCAGGAACAGGAGCTTCAGACGGCGCGGCATCCCATCGGACTCGTACCCCATGCTGCGCACCATGAGGTCGATCCACTCGTCGGTCGTGAACTCCCGGCGGACATTGCGATACTCCTCGAGATCGAACGTCGCGATCTGGATCGGCGTGAGCTTGTCGATCCAGAAGGGATTCTTCCCGCCGGCCTCCTCGTCGGACTGAAATCGCAGGTCGAGCTGGGTCCAAACCCCTCCCATGAGTAGGCGCTCATAGTCGCGCACGTACTGCGTTGGCACATGGAGGAACTTGTTTCCGAAGTTCACCGCCTCGGCCCAGTAGTCAGAGTCGACGAGGCGGACCTTTACCTTATCGATGAACGTGTACTTCCCGTTCTCTTTGACCTTGCTCTGTGCCTTACCCGACTCGTCGGGCCGGATGTAGTTGTTCGCGAGCGTGTCATTGACGACCTGCAGCCCCATCTGGATCGCCACCTCGTCCGAGGAGGCGCAGTACTTTCCGAGCAGATATTCAAGCACGAAGACGGGGACGTTGGCTCCGACCTTCACCTTGCGGACGAGGTCCTTGCGGACGACTTTGCCAGCGAAAAGTCGGTTGGCCTTGTCGTCGAGTGCATCTCGTGTGGGGGCTGAGCCGTCGCTCATGTGATCACACTCCAAGTCGTACCGGGATGTCGGCCGGCGACCGATACAGCTCTGCATCCGTTGCCGGGTCCTGCACGACGACGCGAAGCGCCGGCACGCTCTCATCGCTGAGAAGAAACGCGATCGTCGTGGGCTTTCCTGGCTGTAGCTTCACGCACCCAGTCGCGCGATCAAGCTCGGCCTCGATCGCCATTCCCACGCCGCCCACCTGCTTGCCCGAAGCTACCAGCAAGGGACGCACGAGCATCGCGCTCGAGAAGAAAGAGAGATTTTGTCCGAGCTGAATGGTCACGCTGAAGATTCGATTCGTGACCGCTTCAGGAAGACCCGTCGCGGTGATGGGGCCCGCAGTCGGTTTCCCCGACTCCTTGACCTTCAGGCGAACGGTGATCACCGGAATGATCAGCTCCTGCAGTGACGGACCTCCGTGATGGAAGGCGAGGTCTCCGCCAGCCTTGAACACGCCGCACCCCACAGGGAAGACGAACTCGAGATTGGACGCGTAGCCCAATGCCAACGCGCTAACGCGGACGCATCCGGGCGGAGTGGTTCCACCGCGACCGATCCAGCATCGTCGGTGAAGCTCGATCTGGTCGCCACCAGGCGAGTCGATGCGCATCGACTCCTCGCGATCGGCCGCGAAAAACAGATGGCCGTGGTCCGCGGAAACGACTGAATGCTCGACGCCAGCCGACGCGAGCTTCCTGATCGCGCGCGCTAGGTTGTCGATTACCGTGTCCATCACTTGTCGTGCCTGGAAGGTGAAACCTGCTTCGCCGGCGTGATCGATCTCTTGCGACTTGACGATGATGACCTGCGCGCCCTCGACCCGCTTCGCCAGCTTCGAGGGCTGAAGGCTGAGAAGTTCGTCGAGGCCGATGTGCACGAGCTTGGGCACCTTCGCGGAGGCGAACTTCTTCCGCGCAGTCGAATCGGGAAGGAACGTGTCATCGATGCGGGCGCCAAGCGCGCCGCCTTGCTCCACCACGTTGAAGCTGGCGGAGGCCCCGGGCTGAAGCGCTGCCATCCCGATCGGGGTGATGCTGGGCAGCGAGCACACCGCCGGCCGCACACTGACCTCCGCGTTCTTCGGCAGACGCTCTGAGAGCTCTACACCCATCTCGAATCGCATCGCGTCGACCAGGAAGTAGGCGACCGGTTTCGGCCGTTCGGCAACCACCTCGCTGTAAACGCTGGTCTGGTGCAGCGGTCCGGGTACTGTCCATTTCGCCTTAGCGAGCGCGCGTGTGAACCCCTCGGCCATCGCATCGCAGGCATCTTCGTAGACACGTCGCACGATGCCCAGCGGGCGCTCTTCCGGTTCTTCCTCAAGATTGGCTACCCACGCCTCCAGTCGCCGCTGCGCCTGGTCCATGCGGTACCAGCCGCCGTTCGATGTGTAGGCATCGATCCACGCGCCAGGGCCGTTGCCCATCTTCGCCATCGCCGCGCGAACCGCTGTCGTCGCGCTGCCAAGTTCGGCCATCCGGCGGCAGGCTTCCCATTGCGCCTTTCTCCCCACGTCGCGGTCTAGCCAGAAGCTGTGCTCGCGTTCCACCACCAGAGTGAGCGCCTCGTCGAACCGCTTCTCAGCGATGAGTTCTCCGCAATGGGAAAGAAGCGCGCGCTCCTCAAACCTGAACGTGTCGATCGAGCCGAGTGCGTTGGCTGCGATCGTTGCGTTCCGCAGCCCGAGCTCCTTCTCGACATGGTCAGCCATGTCCGGGTAGGCGCTCGTGAAGCTCGTTCGGAGGCGGCGAGCCAACTCGCGTACGGCGGCCTCGTCATCCTTGGTCTTCGGCGCCGGAACAGCGGCGACGCTTGGAGGAGGATGGCAACGCAGGTCCGTCCGGAATTCTCCAGCGAGCACGTACCGCAGCGTGATCGCCCGCAGCTTCGTGAGAGGTGCATCCTCGGGCAACTCGGCACCGAGGCGCGAGCGAATAAGCTTCACGAGCTCGCGCGTCGCTTCCTTCGATTCGATGGTGCTGTCGCGTGCGTCGCTGGCGAGCCACTCTGCAAGCAGCCCGTCGTTCCCCGATGTGTCGTGAAAGATAGTTTTCAGGATCGAAGGTGGCTCGGCAGAGGACGTGTCAGCCGTAGCACGGGCGAGGTCCTCGTAGGTGACCCGGTCTGGCGCGAGCATCTCGTCGATAATCCCGTCCGTGTACCGCAGACGAAGCACGTTACGAGCAAGTCGCTTCAGCTGTGGTTCGTAGCATACGCCCGCCTTCTCGAGCTCCATGAGAACAGAACCGCGCCGATCGCGCTCGGCCCCGGGCAGATAGATGACTACGTTCGCAGGAACATCGCCGCTCACGTGAGGCTCGATGAGGGTCCGGAGCTCGAAGTACGAGTTCTCGTACTCCGCGACGTGCGCCGTCAGTCCGGCAACCGAGATTGGCGCGACGACACCAGCTGTCTTTGGCACTCCCCTCATTTCCGCAATAAAGGGAGCGAACTCCTGTCGAGCGTCGTACCAAACAACGACACGGCGATCTTTGATGCGTTCCGCCAGGTGCCTTGCAACGTAATCCTGGAGCGGATGCATCAGGGGGCTCCCTCTTCGGCCGGCACATCGGGGAGACGGCGCCCGCCGCGTCCTCGCCCACGACTGCCGGTCGCGACTGGTGCCTCGAGCAGGCTTTTCAACGCGGCCTTCACCGCAGGAGAGGCCCGCTCACGAACAAGCTCTTCGATGGATCGTGTTGGAGACTTTCGTGATGTCCATTTGCCTTCAGTACTCTCGACCCAGAAGATCTGCTCCACCCCATGGGCGATAGCAAGGCTGCGGTCGGTGGCGCACTTCGGGAGAACGCGCTCCGGCCACAGGTGCATTGCGAGGTGCACCCAGTCGTGCTCACCGTCACAGAGCGCATCCCAGGTTGCCTTCAGCTCCTGCTGCCACTGCCTGTGCTGAGGAACCAGCCGCCAGAGGGGCGCGAAGTTGATGATGACGCCGTCGTCGGGGTTTGGCTTCCAGAGCGGGGCGACACGCTTCACCTCATCGAGGAAGGCATGCAGCTCATCGACGAAGCTTTCTTGCGATGCCAAGGCCCTACGATCGCTGGACTTTGGTCTTTCACCCAGTTCCAGACGGAGCGACTCGAGCCGACGCTCCTCGTGCGCGAGTTTAGGAGCTACGTATTCGCTCTGGACCTTGTAAAGCGTGTCCTTTGTAAGTGCGTTGAGATACAGCCAGACTGAGTACCTCGCCGAGGGCGTCGCCAGTTGCCAGT
Source organism: Gemmatimonadaceae bacterium (assembly GCA_036393735.1). Lineage (GTDB taxonomy): Bacteria > Gemmatimonadota > Gemmatimonadetes > Gemmatimonadales > Gemmatimonadaceae > UBA4720. The sequence goes on from DASWGL010000476.1 coordinate 12,966, forward strand.
AGATTGGTGCCTTGCGGCGGCTGCGAGAGTAGCGCGTAATGTGCTGGCCAAAGAACTCATTGGCAAAGTACCCGCGCGTGTCTGTCCCGGCAGCAACAGTCGCAACGGCGACAACTTGCGTGCTCTCCCAGCCGACCTCGGCACACGCCGCAGAGATGACGGCTTCGATGTCGCTTGCAGTCCCCGGGTCGTCAACAACCACATCACGCACGCGGCCGACCTCATCGCGAAGAGCGGGCGGTGCTAGGGGCAAGGCCTCAAAGGGATCTCCGGTCCAGCGGCGTGGGCGACCATGCCATCGTCCAATGCCAACTCCAAACAACCACGAGAGAACAGCATGCGCCCATCTGTCCCTTTGCTCGTTAGACGCAAACCCAAGGGCGCGACGCGACCGAACAACGCTCGCGACACTAGCGTTCTCTGCCAGCGCCACTAGCTCGTACTTTCGATCTGTGAAGTACGCCTGCTTTGTGGTCTGCCGTCGGTAACCCAGCTGAGGCGCTAGTTCGTCCACAAGGGCGTCTTCCGAAAGATCGAGCAGTCTAGCGACGCGCTCTTGCCGAGGAACCGCCTGCCCCCTGGAGCTGTGAGGACCGTATGCCTGATCGACAAACCTCCTGGATTCATTATCAAGTCCATACGAATCCATTGCGAGGTCATCGGCCTCTTGGCTCTGTTGCTCGAGGGTGATCAGCGCATCTTCATACTGAAAGATTGTCGTAGTGAGAAAATCGTCGAATGATTTTCGGAGAGAGAGCCCGGCGAAGAGTCGTCCAGTTTCGTCCTGCTGTGCCAATTCAAGTGCGATGTCGAGGCTTGTTTTGCCCGCTTGGGCCAACTTGCGTCCTTCGGCATTCGCGAGAAGGGGCACTGGAACTCGATTTAGGGCTCCCGCCTTGTAATGGCGTGCAGCGCTTCCCGATTCCACAGCGTCGCCGCCGCCTATCAATACTTCCACAAGCGTTCGGAATACGCGCGTGTACGAAAGAGCTAGCAGCGATAGACGCAGCGTACAGTCCTCAATGACTATCGCAGGACCAGCGATATTGAATATGCAGCCAGCAGGTAGGGCACGTAGCGATAGCTCGCTAGTTGTCCGCTCTGGATACGTCAGGCCTGGTCGGCCGTACAACTCCGCGCTGCTGGCTCGCTTCGTCCAGCTATACTTTGCTTCAATAAACGCACGCAGTTCTCTCGCGCTGTCCGACCACCTCACTGCAAGGTGAATGTCGTCATAGAAGAGAGCGTATTCGCCGCCCTTCGCTAATGGAAACCACGACTTGCCATCCGGTACGACCTCCCACGCAAGCCTCACAAACCTAAAGTTGTCGTCAGCCTGAAGCCCCCAGCGCGCCTCACCAACAGATTCTGCTAGCGGAGGATGCGCAAAGGTCGCGGCGATGAAGGAGTCGGGGACCCAGTATGCAATTGGAGATCCGGGTAGAGAGCGCAGCCTCGCGCGGTTGCGCCAAGATAGTCCATCCGAACCAGAAGCACGCGTCATTCGGAGCAGGTCGGTTGACTTGTCTCTTGATTCGAGCAGGCCACGTCCCCAAAAGACTTCGGAACCAGTTCCCTTTTCCAGCACGTAGGCGGCTGCCTCGACGAGCGCATCATCTAGCACGCCGTGACCGAGGTCTGCTAAGACGACAAGGGAACCGTCGCCGAACATGAACTCGCTTCGCCAGCCTTCGAGGAATGCCGAGAACAGCCCCAATCTAGACGTGAGAGCTCCAATACTGCCCCCGTGGGCGGCGAGCTCTACGCCACGCTCTACAAACGCCGCGTAGATGTCGGATTTTCCTCGGTCGTAGCGCTGATCGATGTACTCCTTGCCTCCGATTGATGGCTTCCCGAAGGGTGGGTTCATCACCACCACGTCAAATTTTTTCTCTGCGATCTCAAGCAGCCCCACGCCTTGTGCAGCATCGTCAAGAAAAAGGCGCCGTCTCATCCGGGCGGCCGTGTTCGGCGCAGCGATGAAGTTCGCGAGCGCTGCGCGAATCCGAGCCTCAGCGGGCGCAAACAAGTCGCCCACCTCTCCGGGTCTGGTCTTGCGTGTAAGTAGGAACTCAAGGCGAAGCAG
>DASWGL010000477.1:0-1672 GCA_036393735.1 Gemmatimonadaceae bacterium
GGGAAATCGGACCTTCCAATATGCGCTGACAACGGGAGCTGAAGCCTGCTTTTGCATCACCGCGATCACTTCTCGCGTTGCCACGAACTGCGCATTCGGAAATCCTTTTCGAATTGTGTTTACGCCGAAGAAATGATCTCCGTGGCCATGGGTCGCGTAAATCGTTGTCAGATTCTTCCCGCTGGCCGCGATCCACTCCGCAAGCTTCTGGTTTTGCTCGACCGTGATCGCGGTATCTACCAGCACAGCGTCGCGCTTGCCTGAGATGAGCGTTGAGGAAATCGGTGACCATTTCATTTCGCTCGCACCGGGCGGAAGGTCGTTGGTGACGGCGGGAATCGGGCTGCTGATAAAAACGTCCCACTGCAATCGATTAGTCATAGGCTCCTCTTCAAGACGGTCACGAATACTGTTTTTAAGATCTGTTTCGAGCACGCGGCTTGGCATTCGGTCACCCCAACTGTTGCCAGCTCAACCTGCCGCCTCGTACAAAAGGGCTTCCACTCTCTCGTCGAGGTCCCGCGCGACTGCTAGGGCTTCGGAATTTCGGTAAGGAGCCAGGAGACTAGCCATCCTGTCGTACGAAACGTGCACGCCGTCGTGGCGTTCGTCGACGAGTACGGTGACGGGAGCGTAGGAGCCGGCGTCCGGAACGCGCTTTGCCATTTCCTGCATGATGAGCGGATTGCCGATGATGAGGCGGACCATGCGCGGCGTATCGCGGCCCGGCGCTTTGCAAATAACGGCCCCATGGTCGAGTTCCATGAAGCGCATCAGGCCGGTCTTGCCGAGCCCCTTGCGCACTGCGCTCTCGAGTTCCACAAACGTCAGTGCGGCCGACGTCGTTTTCGCAAAATCAACCATGTCAGGATTGCCCACAGCACCCTTAATCGCGGCTAACACTTCGTCGAACGGTCGCGACGAGGTAAGGCTAAATCGCTCAACCTCAATTTTGGTGATCATCGCGACATACCCTTCTTTTCCGTCTCGACGAGGTTGCCGAGGACCTCGGGCCAACTTTTCTCGAAGTCAGTGTCCCGTTGCAGTCCGCGCTCCAACACTGCTTGTATTCGGTGCTGGGCCTCAGGCCACGTCAGCGCGGTCCCAAATGAGGTGATCGCGTCGAGAAGCCGATCGGCCGACGGCAACGAGACCTGGTTTACGAGATTCTTCGCGGCGGCGAGGGCACGCCGGTCGAAGGAAGCCATCCTGCGCGCAAGAGCTTCGACGAAGCCGTCCAACTCCGCGTCTGGAAGCGCCCGGTTGACGTATCCGTATCGTTCCGCCGTATCCCCGTCGAAGTCGTTCGCGCCGAGAATGATTTCGAGCGCGCGGCCGCGGCCGACCAAATGTGGGAGGCGTTCCGTACCGCCGCCGCCAGGATGCACTCCGACCCCGACCTCGGGATGACCGAGTCTCGTGTTCTCGCGCGACGCGAAGCGCATGTCGCACGCGAGGACAAACTCGCTGCTCACGCCGCGGACGCAGCCTCGGATCTTTGCGAGGCTGACAACCGGGGACTTCGTGAGGCGCACGAACGTATCCATGAGAATAGGAAGTCCGGAAGCTCCGACAGCTGTGGTGATGTTCCCAATCTTGCCAGTCAGATCAAAGTGCGCCAGGTAGAAGTCAGGAATCGCGCTCTCGAAGACAGCGACACGCAGATTCTGGC
>DASWGL010000478.1:0-7355 GCA_036393735.1 Gemmatimonadaceae bacterium
CCGGAGTCGAAGCTGGAAGAGCCGCTCATCATTCGGCCGACTTCCGAGACGATCATCTGGAACACGTACAAGACGTGGATTCAGAGCTATCGCGATTTGCCGTTGCTCATCAATCAGTGGTGCAACGTCGTCCGCTGGGAGATGCGGACGCGGCTGTTCCTGCGCACCTCCGAGTTCCTCTGGCAAGAGGGGCACACCGCCCACGCCACCCACGAGGAAGCCGAAGAGGAAGCACGGAGGATGCTCGGAGTCTACCGCGATTTCATGGAAGGCTACATGGCGATGCCCGTCGTGACTGGCGTAAAGACGGACGCGGAAAGATTCGCCGGCGCGCTGAAGACCTACGCCTGCGAAGGGATGATGCAAGACAACAAGGCACTACAGGCCGGCACTTCCCACGACCTTGGACAAAACTTCGCCAAGGCGTTCGATCTCAAGTTCCAGAGCGAAGCGGGGGGAATGGAATACGCCTGGAACACCAGCTGGGGCGTTTCCACACGGCTGATCGGTGGGCTGGTGATGACGCACGGAGATGACAACGGACTTCGTGTGCCGCCGCTACTCGCACCGATAGAGATCGTGATCGTGCCCATCTGGCGTTCCGAAGAGGACAAGGGTCGCGTCAAAGCCGCCGCGCACCTGGTGAAGGAGAGCCTGCTGGGTTGGGAGCGCCGAATACCTGGCCGTCTGCGAGTGCACGTCGATGATCGTGAGGGAATGAAGCCAGGCGCCAAGTACTACGAATGGGAGCTGCGCGGAGTTCCTCTGCGTCTCGAGCTCGGTCCGCGCGATCTCGATCAGAATCAGGCGGTCCTGGTACGGCGCGACACGGGAGTGAAGCGTGCGGTATCGCTCACGTCGGTCGGTGAGGACGCGGCGGATTTGTTGCACTTGATTCAGGAAACGATGCTGATCGACGCAAGAGAGCGGAGGGAGCAGAACAGCATTCGTGGCGGGATCACCTACGACCGTTTCCGCGAGGTGATGGATGGAAACGGCGGCTTCGTTTACGCGGGCTGGTGCGGCGATGCGGCGTGCGAAGCCGCGATCAAGGAGGAGACCAAAGCCACGATACGCGTCCTCCCAGATGAGGAGTTCAGATCCGCCGAGCCGCCCAAGACCTGTCTCAAGTGCGGCCGGCCTTCGACCGCCGAGGCGCTGTGGGCAAAGGCATACTGAGCGCGCGGGAGATGTCGGCGAGTCGAGTCAAAGAGGCGGCTGTACGCGATGAAGCGTTTCCCAGGGATGCGTCGGGACTTCGGTGCGAGGGAGTCTCACTCGACGTCATCGCGCGCGAAATCGGGACGCCCTGTTACGTCTACAGCTCTCTAGCCATTCGGGAACAGTACAAGCGCCTTCGCGAAGCGATGGGGAAGCTCGACGCACGACTGCACTACAGCGTAAAAGCCAATTCGAGCATCGCGATTCTCGCGCTTCTCCGTGAGCTCGGCGCCGGTCTGGATATCGTGTCCGGCGGTGAGCTGTTCCGCGCGCTCAAAGCGGGATACTCAGGACGCGACATCGTCTTCAGTGGAGTTGGCAAGACGGAGCGGGAGATGGAGGAAGCGCTCCATGCGGAGGTACTCCTCTTCAATGTGGAGTCCGAGCAGGAGCTGCACGCCCTCGATACGGTGGCGAAGCGGCTTGGCCTCGTCGCTCCCGTTGCGCTGCGTGTGAATCCCGAAGTGCTGGTTGACACGCCGCACCCATACACCCGCACGGGCGAGAAGGGGATGAAGTTCGGGATCCCATTCGACGAGGCACTTTCCGTCGCGAAAGTGGCTGCGACGCTCGAGAATATCCGACTCCTCGGCCTCGACATGCACGTGGGTTCCCAGATCTCACAGTTCGCTCCGTACGAGGTGGGACTTCAGCGACTGCTGCACCTGCGGCGCGAGATAGAGCGCGATACGAAGCTACGGCTGGAGTATCTCGACATCGGTGGTGGACTCGCGGTCACCTACGACGCCGAGCGTACCGTCGACGTCGGTCATTTCGGCGAAGTGATCAGCGCACTCGTGGGTGGCTCTGGGCTCAGGATAATTCTCGAGCCGGGGCGCTTCCTCGTCGGCAACGCCGGAGTGCTGCTGACACGCGTCCTCTACAGAAAGAGGAGCGGCGGCAAGGAATTCATCATCGCCGACGCGGGGATGACGGATCTGCTCCGGCCATCGCACTACAACGCCTTCCACCGCATCGAAGCGGTGAATCCAACCGGTCGCACGACTGTCGCCGATGTCGTCGGCCCAATATGCGAGAGCGGAGATTTTCTCGCCCTCGACCGGCAGATCGACGACGCGCAGCCGGGCGATCTTCTTGCGGTGCAGTCGACCGGTGCCTACGGATTCGTAATGGCCTCAAACTACAACTCGCGCCCACACCCCGCGGAGGTGCTTGTCGACGGAGACAGATTCGCCGTGATCACCAGGCGTGAGAGCTACGACGATCTGATCCGCAACGAGGAGAAATCTCCGGCGTGGAGGAATGCGTAGGTGCGGATCGGGATCATGTCCGACACGCACGACCGTGTTCCCGCGATCGCCGATCTCCTGGATCGATTTGCCTCCAAAGGCATCGCAATGGTGATGCACGCCGGCGACTATTGCTCCCCATTCTCCCTCGCTGGCTTTCACCAGCGGGGCATGGCCCTCCTCGGCGTTTTCGGCCGCAACGATGGGGACCGCGAGACTCTGAGTGCTTACGCGGCGCGGGGGATGGGAACCGAGATCTACGAGTCGCCACACAGCTTCGAGGTCGGCGGAAAGCGGGTCCTGCTCGTGCACGACATCGCGGAGGTGAGCTCGCGATCCATTGAATCCCACGATTTCGTGATTCACGGCTCGTCGCACCTCCAGTCGCAGAAGACGATAGGGACGACGCTGGTCATCAACCCCGGGGAGGCCTGTGGTTGGATCCACGGAAAATGCACGGCGGCGATTCTCGACACGGAAACTGCAGAGGTAGAAAACATCACTCTATGAGCAGCCGGATCCTCATCGTCGATTTCGGCTCACAATTCACGCAACTGATTGCCCGGCGCGTTCGCGAGGCTCGCGTGTATTCGGAAATCCATCCGCCCAGCCGCAGCGTGGAGTGGATTCGCGAATGGAAGCCCACGGGGATCATCCTGAGTGGTGGACCCAACTCGGTGTACGGCGACAACGTCCCGCTAGCGGATCCCGCCATCTTCGACATCGCCCCCGTGCTGGGCATCTGTTACGGAATGCAGCTCATCGCGCACATCGAGGGCGGGCAGGTGATCCGCACCGATCGCCGCGAATACGGCCGCGCCGAGATGAAGGTTCTGGAGCCGAAAGGCTTATTCGCCGGTTTCTCCACGAAGGAGCCCGTCACTGCCTGGATGAGTCATGGCGACCACATCGAGAAGCCGCCGAAGGGCTACCGCGTGACAGCGGAGAGCAATGGAAATCCGATCAGCGCCTTCCGGCACGAGACGCGCCCAACCTTCGGAGTTCAGTTCCATCCCGAGGTCGCGCACACACCGCGGGGCGGAGAGATCATCTCGAACTTTCTGTTTGCGATCTGCAAGGCAGAGCCGACGTGGACGGCCGGCGCGTTCATCGAGGAAGAGATCACCCGCATACGAAAGATGGTCGGCAAATCCCGCGTGATATGTGGATTGTCTGGCGGCGTGGATTCGTCGGTTGCCGCCGCTCTGGTGCATCGCGCCGTCGGGGATCAGCTCACCTGCATCTTCGTCGATACGGGCCTGCTGAGGCTCCACGAGCGGGAACAGGTCGAGCGAACATTCCGCGCAAATCAGGGCATCAAACTCATTACGATCGATGCGGAGCAGCGCTTCCTGAGCGCGCTAGCCGGTGTGGAGGATCCTGAAAAGAAGAGGACGGCAATCGGACACACCTTCATCGACGTGTTCGAAGATGCGGCTGCCAAGGTTGGAGAGGATGTCGATTACCTGGTGCAGGGGACCCTGTATCCCGATGTGATCGAGTCATTCTCTCCACGCGGCGGGCCGTCGGTGACGATCAAGACGCACCACAATGTCGGCGGACTCAAGCCCGGGATGAAGTTCAAGTTGATAGAGCCCCTGCGGGAGCTGTTCAAGGATGAAGTCCGGAACGTCGGCCGCGAGCTCGGACTTCCGGAGGAGATGGTCGCACGGCACCCATTCCCCGGGCCGGGTCTCGCCATTCGCATCCTGAGTGATGTGACAAAGCAGAAGCTGGATCTGCTGCGAAAGGCCGACGCGCTTTACCTCGAGGAAATTCGCGAGGCAGGGCTGTACGACGAGATATGGCAGGCATTCGCGGTACTTCTGCCCGTGCGAAGCGTTGGAGTCCTTGGCGACGAGCGAACGTACGAGAACGTTCTTGGCTTGCGCGCCGTGACAAGTACCGACGGAATGACTGCGGACTGGTACCCATTTCCGCACGAAGTGCTCGCGCGGATATCCACCCGTGTCATAAATCAGGTGCCGGGGATCAACCGCGTGGTATACGATATCAGTTCGAAGCCGCCGGCTACGATCGAGTGGGAGTAGTTGGGCTCCGACATTTTGTTGGCGTGACCAAAAGAACGGGATCCGAGATCTGAGAAGCTCAGATCTCAGGATTTAGTCACTGCGCTCCGACCTTTCGGAGCCGCGGGGTCCAATCTCGAGCGGTCGAGGTGACGGAGCAGACCGTATAGCATCTTTCTCACTTCTACGGTCTGGCTACTAAGGGAATCGAAATCAGTGGCCGTGATGGCCCTGGCATCTCGCGCGACGATCAAGTGATACTCCAGTTCCGACGTCGAGTTCAGCGAGAAGCGAACAAAGCGCGCGAATTGTTGAGGGCTTTCTTGGCCGTTGCCCTCTACGACGTTGGTCGGGATCGAAAACGCCGCTCGAATCATCTGACCGCGGAGCGATACGAACTCCGCTCCTCGTATTCGCACGGCCACGCGATGAACATTGAGCGCGAGTGCATGCGCCTTTCGCCAAACCTTGAGATTCTTGAAATCGCTCACACTTAACAGAAGCGACAAGGATTAGAATTGGCGGCATCATTTCGCTTGGGGGCCAATCCTACGCGTCGAGAGGTATGTCAGTAGAAAGCGACGAGTGAAGTCGGAGCGCTGTTACTAAGCCCTGAGATCTGAGCTTCTCAGATCTCGGATCCCGTTCTCTTAGAAGTAGGTGCCCAGATCTCGGATCCCGTTCTTTTTGAGGCTCTAGAGGTTCTTTTCCTCGAGCAACTGCATGAACTCTCTGGGCTGCTTCAGCTTCAACAGCCTCTCGGGCACGTCAGGCTCCTTGCTGAACTGGGCGATCTTGCCAAGCACCGGCAAGTACTGATTAGATACCTCGAGCGGGGGCGCGACGATCAGGAAGAAAAAAAACACCGGCTTGTCGTCTATCGCCTTGAAGTCGACGCCCACGGTCTTTCTTCCGAACGCGACGCGCAGCTTCGAGACTACCAACGAGCGGCAGTGGGGAATCGCAATCCCGCGACCGATGCCCGTCGATCCGAGATTCTCCCGGCGCTTCAACATCTTGAACAACATTCCTTCGGACTTGTCGTCGAGGCCGAGGAGGCCAATCAGCTCCTTGAGGATCTCGTCCTTGGTGGTTCCCTCGAGCTCCAGCTTGATCGCGTCTTCAGAAAAAAAATCGCGTAGTTCCATCAGCTCCCCGACAGTGGCCAGTTCGTGCGCGCGAAGGTCAGAAGTTACGCGCGGCCAGCGCGAGAGTCAAACCACGATGTTGCAAGCACTTGGGTGTCTCACTTAGCTTGTACTGAGATGCGATTTCCATTCAAGGTCCGGGACGACATCCCGCTCTACCTCGCACCGATGGCCGGTGTGTCAGAGTCTCCTTTCAGGAGGCTCTGCCGCCGCTTTGGCGCGGACGTCGTCGTCACTGAGTTTCTCTCGGCCGAGGGAATCCGCCGCGAGAACGCGGCGACGCTCGACAAGCTCCGCTTCGGCGCGGATGAGCGCCCGATCGGAGTCCAGATTTTCGGCGCTGATCCCGCCGCGATGGGAGAGGCGGCTCGCCTCGTGACCGATGTGTTCGAGCCCGAGTTCATCGATATCAACTTTGGCTGTCCCGTGAAGAAGGTCGTGCGCCGTAATGGTGGTTCGGGTTGTCTGAAAGATCTTTCGCTGGTCGAGTCCGTGATCCGGTCGGTATCGTCGAGCACGCACCTGCCCGTGACGGTGAAGATCAGAAGCGGGTGGAGTGAGGAGACGCGCCTCCCGGTAGAGATCGCACTTCGCTGTCAGGACGCCGGCGCGAGGGCTCTCGCGCTCCACCCTCGCACGCGAACGCAGATGTACAGCGGCAGCGCGCGGTGGGAGGAAATCGCCGCGGTCGCGACGGCTCTGGACATTCCGGTGATCGGCAACGGCGACATCAAGACAGCCGAGGATGCCGTCAGGATGCAGCGGGAGACAGGGTGCGCGGCCATCATGATAGCGCGTGGGTCATTCGGCCAGCCCTGGATCTTTGACCAGACCCGAGCCCTGCTGGAAGGGAAGCCCAAGCCGGAAGCGCCGGAGATCGAGCGGCGCTTCGAGATCGCGCTCGAGCACGCCCATATGGCGCAGGAGTACGAGGCAGACCCCCGCGGTGCTGCGATCGAGTTCAGAAAGCACCTGGGCTGGTACGTGAAAGGTGTCCCCGGCTCGGCCGAGCTCCGTCGAAAGCTCCACGCAGTGGTGAGTCTTTCCGAGGTGGAGGACGTCTTCGCGTCGTACCTCTCAAACCCGCATCGCGACGAGGATGCCCACGTAATGGCGGCGCTTGGCGACGAAAGCGACGACCTCGAGTCCGCGCCAGCGGCGGCTTGAAGAGAGCCGCGTAAGTCGCCAGGTTGTATTGTCTTAGCAATCACGCTTCAACCACGTTCTCAGTTCGATTTCGATTGACTTCCCCGGCGGTCGCGGCTATACTTCTCGAACGGGGGCGACTGGCTTCGACGGGGTTAGTGAAGCTGTGGCCGCGTGCCCAGGTTCTCAGGTCCTGGTAAAACCCTTGGGGATTTTTTTAACTGCCAACCAAAACTTGGCCCTGGCTGCGTAACTCTTAGGAGTTACCGCACCTGCCCATAGAGAAGCCCTCCTGAGGCGGCTTTAAGGGTATCGAAAATTCGGGATAGTCGGTTATCGCGTCTTCCGGTAATCGGCAAAATCAAGAAAGACTTGTCCAGAAGTGGGCTGTCCATTGGCCAGCGGCTGGAGACCTCAATCAATGGAACACGCACGTAGACGCTGTGGTCGATCTTGTCTCGGACCGGGGTTCGAATCCCCGCGCCTCCACTTTTTTTCTCGAATTGGGCGGTAACAACGGATCGGTCGGATGAGCGTGAATCGCTTATCCGACCGATTCG
>DASWGL010000479.1:0-3911 GCA_036393735.1 Gemmatimonadaceae bacterium
CTGGCCAGCCATCCGAAAGGGCCGGCCCGGTGTGAGCTACGAACCGCCCAACGGTTTCATCGAAGTCACGCAGCAGAATCAGAATACCCAGCTGTCCGAGCACTTCAAACTGAAGGATTTTCTGCCGCACGATCAGCAGAATGTCTGGCCGATATACATCGTTGTCGACATGAAGATGATCGACAAGGACGAGCTCGTGCTGCAGGACCTGAAGGAGCATGGGATCAACCCGAACGGAGTGCGGGTGTTGAGCGGATTCAGAACCCCGCAATACAACGCCGGTGGTGGCGACCCCAGAGGACGCGCCGCCCTGAGCCGCCATATGTATGGCGACGCCAATGACATCTTCATCGATAACGACGGCGATGGGCAGATGGACGACCTGAATCATGACGGGCGCGTGAATATTGCAGATGCGAAGGTGATCCAGGATGCCGTCAACCGCGTCGAGCGGGCACACCCTTCGCTGATAGGAGGGTGCGGGATATATTCTGGCACGTCAGCGCACGGGCCGTTCACCCATATAGACACGCGAGGCTACCCCGCTCGCTGGATCGGAACAGGAGACAGTTAATGGACAAGACATCTACGGCCAGCCCCCCGAACCCAGCGGAGGATCACAGGCACTCGCCAGCCAACCCGAAGCGTGACCCGGCCATGCCGGTGCGCCTGGCCGATCTAGAGCCGTACGTGGGGCTGGGCTACCTGTCGAAGCTGTTCAAGCTCATGGCGATCATTCTGCTCCTGCTGCTCGTCTCCGAGATCATCACCGGGCTGGTGACGCAGGGTACCACCTCGATCCCGACGCTGCTGGGCGAGATGAGCCGGCTCGTGGTGCTGGCCGGATTGCTGTGGGGAAGCGGAGACCTCGCGCTGCTTCTCATCGACATGGGACACGACGTCAGAGCGACAAGAATCCTCCTCGGCAGGCAAGCGCTGCATCAGACGGGTTCGACGGGAATCACACCGCCGTCGGGCACGCCGCGAGTTGAGGGGGGAAGCTTCGTGGAGCGTGGACCCCGCTAGGCTGTTCACAATTGGCCACTCGACCAGAACGCTCGAGGAATTTCTCGGGCTGCTGGCGAGAGAAGGCGCGACACATCTGGTCGATGTTCGCGCCTTCCCCACATCGGCGAGATACCCGCACTTTTCCCGACCGAACCTCGAGCGGACGCTGATCGATGCCGGCTTGAGGTATTCCCACCTGCCATCGCTCGGCGGTCGCCGGCGCGGGCGTCGCGACTCGCACAACACCCAATGGCGCAATGCGAGTTTCCGGGCCTACGCCGACTACATGGAGACGCGGGAGTTCAACGAAGCCCTCGAAGATCTACTGATTCTTGCGGGACTCGAGCCCACTGTGATCATGTGCGCCGAAGCAGTTCCCTGGCGGTGCCACCGGCTTCTGATTTCGGACGCCGCCGTTGCCCAGGGAGTCTCGGTGCATCACATCATGGACGTGGGCACGGAGCTACACCATTTGACGTCGTTCGGACGCATCGACGGCGCGGGACGCGTCAGGTACGATGTCGCCAATCAAAGCGAGCTGTTCGGAGCGGAGTCGCCATAGAGGAGCAAGGTCGTTACGAGTGCTCAGGCATGCTGGTTGCCATCTGGCATGTTGTGCCCTGGCATCACGCCGGCCGAACGTGAGCAAGGTGCAAAGCGAGGGACAATTTCTATCGCGCCAGGTGTAACCCACTTCATGCGAGGATGCCATCATGCTTTGGACGATCGCGGTGATACTCTTCATTCTGTGGATTCTCGGGTTCTTCATTGTGCACGTCGGGGGCGGCCTGATCCATATCCTGCTCGTGATTGCGGTGATCGTGATCATTTATCGCCTCGTGACTGGCAGACCGGTCGTCTAGAAAGGATTCACCTGGCCGCGGCGACTCCGGTTGCTTCGGCGTAATGCTGCCCTCCACTATCCGTGCCGAGATGGAATGTGGGGGCAGCATTTTGCATCCCATTTCGTGAGCGACGAGAAGGGTGGCGCGTCCGAGGGTTGGTCGACGATTCCCGAGTCGATTCTCTCAGGCGTGCGAGTCGTGTTGTACGAGCCCCAGGATCCCGTCAACATCGCGGCGACCATTCGCGCGATGAAGAATATGGGATGTTCCGACCTCTATCTCGTTCGCTCCGTGGCATACGACCCCTGGAGGCTCGAAGGGATCGCTCACGAGACCGGTGACATCATCAAACGCATCCGAAACTGCGACACGATCGAGGAGGCGCTCGATGGAGTAGTACGTGTCGCCGGTTTCACCGCGAGACGCCGCGCGGCCAAGCGTGACCTGACCAATCCAAAAGCGGCCAGCGTTGAGCTGCTCGATTTCGCGCGGAACGGTCCGGTCGCAGTCCTGTTCGGAAGAGAGGACAAGGGACTTCCCAACGAGATCCTCGATCGCGCTCATATTGTCGTCACCATCCCGACAACGGAACACGCCTCACTCAATCTCGCGCAAGCTGTTCTGATCGCCCTCTACGAGCTGCATCTCTCGGCGGCGGATTCCACTCGGACGCTCGCACCGCCGCGCAAGGACGCCCCTCCTGCGACCGCCGAAGAATACGAGCAGCTCTTCGCTGACGCCGAGCGTGCGCTCTACGCGATCGATTTCTTCAAGACGCGTTTTCATGAACACATCATGCGGTCGGTGCGCACTCTCCTCTATCGCGCGGCTCCCGATTCGCGAGAGCTCGCGCTTCTCCGCGCGATTTTTATCGAAATCATCCGGACAATCGACCGCATCACCAAGGGGAAGGCAGGAGGCTTGCAGCAGTGAGAGTGCACCTTGCGCCACACTATCCGTCGAAACATTTTTCCGCCTGTCGGTGGCTTGTGAAATTCTTCACAAAGCCGACCGATTAACTCGCCTTTCACAAATATTCGCGGATGAACTTGCGAAGCAGATGGCTAGCAGTGCCGGGGTTCGTATGCATCGCGGCGCTCGCCACCATGCTCTCTGCATATAGCGGTGCCTCTTCATCGGAAGGGAACAGCCCCGTTCAACCGGTCGCGTTCCGCCACACGATTCACGTCGACACGCTGAAGATGAACTGCCTCTACTGCCACTTTTCCGCCAATAAGTCGTTCGACCCAGGTCTGCCCGCAGTCGGCACCTGCATGGGCTGCCACACCGTCGTGGCGACGGGAAAACCGGAAATTCAGAAGCTCGCCGCCTACTGGAATAAGAAAGAGCCCGTGCCGTGGGTCCGCATCCACAAGCTCCCGGAGTACGTACACTTCCCGCACATGCGGCACGTAAATGCGGGCGTGACGTGTCAGACGTGCCACGGCCAGATCCAGAATATGAAGCAGGTCTATCAGGCGTCGTCGCTCAATATGGGGTGGTGCATCAACTGTCACATCGGACAGTCAAATCCTCCCTTCAAAGCGAGATACGACTGCAGCTCGTGTCACTACTAGGCGAATGAGCACCGAGCAAAAACCAGCCGAGCCCGCAGTGGCCGCCGCGCCCAATGGCGTAAAGCGACGTGAATTCCTCAAGGTCCTGGGAGTCGGCACCGCCGCCACCACGATGCTCGGATGCGCGTCCGAGAAAGTCGAGAAGCTAATTCCGTATCTGGTTTCGCCAGATCAAACCGTGCCGGGCGTATCCACCTATTACGCGACGACGTGTCGCGAATGCTCAGCGGCGTGCGGTGTCATCGGAGAAACGCGTGACGGACGGACAATCAAGCTCGAGGGAAATCCCGATCACCCGGTAAATCGCGGCGCGCTCTGCGCGCGCGGACAAGCGGCCCTGCAGGGTCTTTACAATCCTGATCGCTATCGCGGACCGATGGTGCGGCGCAACGGACAGCTTCAGAGTGTTAGCTGGGAGGAAGCGCTCCAGCTTTTCGCGCAGAAACTCGGAGAAACGCGGAGCCGCGGCGGTGCGGGGAGC
>DASWGL010000480.1:0-4374 GCA_036393735.1 Gemmatimonadaceae bacterium
CTGAGGTCGCGCATTGGGGTCGGCGACAGCTCGCCTATTCCATAGGTCCCCGCGAGAATGGCTACTACGTCATCTCGAAGTTCGCGACCGAGCCCACTACGCTGCCTGAGTACGAGCGCGCGCTAAAGCTCGACGACGGCGTCATCCGCTACCTCATCACGCTGCACGAGCACGAAGTCGGCGCTCCGCCGCAGTCCGAGGAAGACCTGGCCGCGGCAACTCGCCGTGACGACGATGACGACGACGAGGATTAATCAATGAGAAGACCACAAAAAAGCTGCCCATTCTGCGAGAGTCGCGTCCGCTGGATCGACTACAAGGACGATCGCACGCTCGGACGCTTCATCACTGATCAGGGGAAGATCCTTCCCTCCCGGCTGAGCGGCACTTGTGCCCGTCACCAGCGCCAACTCTCGACGGCGATCAAGCGAGCCCGCTTCCTCGCGCTCATTCCCTACATCCGCGGTCACCAGGCCTAGATGGCCGAGGCCGCCACGCCTGCAGCGAAAACGCAATCGTGGCGGCCGCTATTTTGGGGGTTGGCTGCATTTCTCGTCTGCCCCTTTCTTCCGTTTTTCGAGCTGATCGTGCCGCTACAGCAGACGCTGCTGTTGCTGGTGCCGGTCATCGCGGCTTGCTCGATAATCGGCTGGAAGCTGGGCGGACGTGTGGCCCTGGCGCTGATCTGGATCGCTCTTTCCATCTGGATGCTGCTTCAGCCCGCGGGTCCTCCCGGCACGCAGTACGACCAGATGGCGCGTGGCTGGGCAATTTTGCTGGCCGCGAGCTTCGGCCTCGTCAGCCTGTGGAGCACAGCCATGCCCTTTTTCGCGAGGGCGTTGTTCTCGATTGGGTTGGCCGTAGCCATCGGGTTCCTGATCGCACTCTCGTCGCCGAGCGGAATCGCGAGGTTCCAGCACGCGGCGGAAGAGGAATTGACGAGGAGAGTCTCCAGCACCATCGAGAAGATCGAGGAAGGGCGGAACACACCGGAGTGGAGCGAAGTCGCGAAACGGGCTCCGGCGCTCGACAACTGGGACGAGGACAGCGAAGCGATGATGCGGGCTATTCCCGCGCGGGCGGCTTCGCTGCTCCCGGCGCTGCTCGCGCTGGAGTCACTCGCCGCGCTGGCGCTCGGATGGGCCGCGTACCGGAGGCTGTCTCCAGTACAGATCGGACCGCCCCTCAGCCCGCTGATCGATTTCACCTTCAACGATCAGCTGGTGTGGGGCCTCGCGGTCGGCGCAACGCTCTGCCTGCTGCCGGCGTTCGCGGATGGAAGAAATGCCGGCTACAATCTGTTGCTCTTTTTCGGCGCTTTGTACCTGATTCGCGGCATCGGGGTCCTGGCGTGGATGGCACGCGGCCGCTACGTGTACATCCTGATCCTGAGCCTGGTACCTCAGGTCTTTGTGATAGTTACGCTCGCTCTTGGGCTCTGTGATACCTGGCTTGACCTCCGCAAGCGCGCCAAAACGGGCTGAAGGTTCGGTTCGCTCCGCTTTATGCTAGAATTACTCGTTCTCAACGATCACTGAAGGGAATTTCTCCAATGGAAGTCATACTCAGACAGGCAGTTGAAAAGCTCGGTCATCCGGGCGACATCGTGAAGGTCTCCGCCGGCTATGCGCGCAATTATCTGCTGCCGCGGGGCTTTGCGTACGAGGCTACCGCGGGCAACCGCAAGCGCATCGAGCAGGAGCGTCAGCGCCTGGAGCAGGCGGAGGAGGCGAGGCGCGGCTCCGCTTCGGAGCTCGCGACTAGGCTGGAGCAGGTCTCTCTGACCTTCTCAGCCCGCGTCGGTGATGAGGGCAAGCTCTTCGGCTCGGTGACGTCTTCGGACATCGCGCACCAGCTCGATGCGCAAGGATTTCAGATCGAGAAACGGCAGATCGACCTGCACGAGCCGATCCGGGCGCTGGGAGTCTACCGTGTGCCGATCCGCCTCCACGCGGATGTCCATCCCGAGATCAAGGTCTGGGTCATCAAGCAGTAGCTCCAAACGCTGAAAGACCTGGCTGCGCCTCGTTAGCGCCGCCAGGTCTTTTTGCGTACTGGAATTGGCAAGCGAAATGCGAGGTAGAACCCCTCACGGAACTTTCGCGCACCAGATAAGCTACATACAGAGATGCGGCGCTCCACGCCGCAAATAAACCTTCACTGAACCGCATGGCCACATCCTTACCATCTGTAACCGCCCGCGAAGGTGCGCAACGAGTTCAGCGCGCCGCCCAGCTTTGCCTGGACATGAGAGCGAACGACGTCGTCTTGCTGAATCTGGCCGGCGTCACCGACATGACTGATTACTTCGTCATCGCGAGCGGGACCTCCGACACCCACGTGAGATCGATCGGCGAGCACGTGGTCTCGGAGATGAAGAAGGCGGGACTGACCGTGCATCACACTGAAGGATTGGAACAGGGCCGCTGGGTGCTGCTCGATTTCTTCGATTTCGTAGTTCACATCTTCCATCCGACGCTTCGGTCGTTCTACCAGATAGAACGCCTCTGGAGCGATGCGGAAACAGTGGCGCTGGAACCATAGGAGTAACGAGAAAATGAAAGCGGCACGTATTCTGGCCACCTTGGCCGTCTTGCTGTGCGCGACTCGCCTCGACGCGCAGCAGTATTTCGGAATGAACCAGGTGCAGTACAAGCACTTCAACTGGCAAGTAATCGAGACCGAGCACTGGCTCATTCACTATTATCCCGAAGAAAGGGCAGGTGCGATGGACGCGGCCCGCATGGCGGAGCGATCGTACGCGCGCCTTTCGAAAGTGCTCGATCACCAGTTCCGCGAGAAGAAACCAATCGTGCTCTTCGCATCGCGGGCCGAGTTCGGACAGAACAACGTCACGGGCGATCTGGGCGAAGGAGTGGGAGGAGTGACCGAGTACGCACGCGGCCGCATGATTCTGCCGCTCACGGGGGATCTCGGAAGCTTCGAGCACGTTCTGACGCACGAAATGGTGCACGAGTTCCAGTACGACATTTTCGCCCGCGGCAAAGCCGGCTCGAATGTGCAGACGCTCAACCAGATCGATCCACCCGCCTGGTTCATGGAGGGTATGGCAGAGTACCTGTCGAGCGGTCCGAACCACACCCTGACAACAACCTGGCTGCGCGACGCGGCCATCAATGGCAATCTGCCAACGATCGAGCAGATGACCGAGCGCCCCGACAAGTATTTTCCGTACCGATACGGAGAATCCCTCTGGGACTACGTAGGCGAGCGCTGGGGAGACGCGGCGATCGGCGAGATCCTCCAAAACGCGTCAACACTTGGAATTGCGCGCGCGTTCCAGCGCCAGCTCGGGCTCACTCTTCACGAGCTGAGCGATGACTGGCGCGAATCGATCAACGCCAGGTACTTGCCGCAAGCCGCCGTGCTCGATCGTCCCCGCAGTTTCTCCCAGCCGCTTCTTACGGAAAAGAAAAGCGGCGGACAGATCTTCCTGGCACCCTCGCTCTCCAACGACGGCAGTCGGATTGCGTTCCTGTCGAACGGAAACGAGAAACGCGGCGAGCTGTTCATCGATCTCTGGCTGGCTGACGCGCGCACCGGAAAGCGCATCAAGCGCCTCGTTGAAAGCACCCTCAATCCGAATTTCGAGGAGCTGCGACTTCTCTATTCGCAGAGCTCGTTCTCGAATAGCGGTCGCATGATTGCGTTCACGGCGCAGCGCGAGGGCAAAGACGTGATGTACCTCATGGACGTTGCTACGACTTCGGTAAAGACGCGAATAGATTTGCCGTCCGTCGACGCGATCTGGAGCCCGGTATGGTCGCCGGACGACAAACAGATCGCCTTCAGCGGCACGCACGGCGGCATCACGGATCTCTACATAGTTGACGCTGACGGGAAGAACCTGCGACAGCTCACCAACGACGAGTATGGGGATCTTCAGCCAGCGTGGTCTCCGGACGGGAAGCGGCTCGCGTTTGCCACGGATCGGAGTCCCGAGACGAATCTTTCGATCTTGAAGTTCTCCAAATGGCGCATCGCCGTAATGGACCTGCAGTCCGGTGCGATCGAGGTTCTGCCGAATCAGGGTGGCCTGAATCTGAATCCGGTCTGGTCGCCGGACGGGCGGCAGCTCGCGTTCATCTCCGACCGCACCGGAATCCCCAACATTTTCCTTTTCGACTTCGCCGATCGACAGCACTACCAGCTGACGAATGTCCTGGGAGGTGTATCGGCGATCACGGAGTTTAGCCCGGCGATCAGCTGGGCAAGGACGGCGGACAGAATCGCCTACACCAGTTTCGAGAAGGGCGACTATACCATCTGGACCATCGACAATCCGCGAGCGTTCAAGAAAACCGCGTTCCGTCCGTCCGGCGTGAACCTCGCCATCGGAGCGCCGTTGCCGGA
>DASWGL010000481.1:0-4779 GCA_036393735.1 Gemmatimonadaceae bacterium
GCTGCTGCCGATCCTGCCGCTCGCCGGATTCGTGATCAACGGACTGCTTTCGCTCGCCGGTGCGCCCTTCGGTCCGACCGATCCGGGCAGTGCCGATAGTCATCCTCACGCGGAGGGTGGCGATACGCCGTCGATTTCGCACGCCGAGGGGGAAGGGGAATCTGGCGGAGACGACAATCATCCGGTGAAGCGACATCGCTGGGCCGGCGTGGTGAGCGTCGTCGGACCCGGGGTGCTCATACTCTCGTTCCTGCTGGCGATTGGCATCTGGCAGGCGATGGCCAGCGCGCAACCCAGCGGCCCTTTCATTCAGCGCTACTTCAGCTGGATGCCGGTCGGCGACCTGCAGATCGACGCGGCCTTCCAGCTCGACCAGCTGTCGATGGTGATGATCCTCGTGATAACTGGAGTAGGCGCGCTGATCCACGTCTTCAGCGTCGGCTACATGCGCGACGATCCAGGTTACCCGAGGTACTTCTCGTATCTCAATCTGTTCGTCTTCTTCATGCTGGTGCTGGTGCTTGGCGCCAACTATCCCGCGCTGTTCGTCGGCTGGGAGGGAGTGGGTCTCTGCTCCTATCTCCTTATCGGATTCTGGTTCAACGACAAGGTAAACGCGGACGCCGGGAAGAAAGCGTTCATCGTGAACCGCGTTGGAGATTTCGGACTCCTGGTCGCGATGTTCATGTTGTTCGCGAATATCGGCGTCCTCGATTTCATCGGAGTGAGCGTGAAGGCTGGCGACCTCGTCGCCGGAAGTCCGCTGGTCACCGCGATCTGTTTGTTCATGTTCCTCGGCTGCACCGGCAAGAGCGCGCAGATCCCGCTCTACATCTGGCTGCCCGATGCAATGGCGGGTCCAACTCCGGTCTCGGCGCTGATCCATGCCGCGACGATGGTCACCGCTGGCGTGTACATGATCGCGCGCAGCGCTTTTCTTTTTTCGCTTTCGCCTGTCGCGTCGCTCACCGTCGCTGTGGTGGGTGCGGCTACCGCGATCTTTGCCGCGACGATCGGACTCAAGCAGTGGGACATCAAGAAGGTGTTGGCCTATTCGACGATCTCGCAGCTCGGATACATGTTCGTCGGCGTTGGCGTGGGCGCCTACGTGTCGGGGATGTTCCACCTCGTTACGCACGCTTTCTTCAAGGCTCTCCTCTTTCTCGGGTCGGGGTCGGTGATCCAGGCCATGCACACGGCGTATCACCAGACGCACAGCGATGAGGACGCGCAGGACATGCGCAACATGGGCGGGCTCAGGCGCTACCTGCCGGTCACGTGCGTGCTGATGTGGATTGCCACACTGGCGATCTCCGGGATCCCGCCGCTCTCGGGATTCTTTTCCAAAGACGAGATTCTAACATCGGTGTTCGCTCGCGCCCAGGGATCCACTCTGGCGTCGGCCAGCTGGCTCGGAATTCCGGGCGGCACTCTGCTCTACATCATCTACGCGATCGGACTGACCGCTGCCTTTCTCACCGCCATTTACATGACGCGGATGATGCTCTACACGTTCCACGGCCCTGTCCGCACCGGAACGGCGGAGGAGAAGAGTCTGCACGAAGCGCCGTGGATCATGACCGGCCCGCTGGTCATCCTTGGCGTCCTCACTGTCTTCGGAGGCTGGCTCAATCTGCCTGAGGTCGTCACCGACATTATTCCCCTCGGACCGCGGGAGCTGCTCGCGCACTGGCTCGATCCCGTAGTTGGCGAGGCGACGGCGCGGATTACAGCGGGTGCCGCGCACGTTCCACCAACAACTGAGCAAGCCCTGATTGGCGCGGCCGTTGTGATCGCGGTCGCGGGCATCGTGTTCGCAATGGCGTATCTCAAGCCCGACCGTGTTCCGCGCAAACGCGACGCCGTTCCTGAGCACGGGTTCGAAGGGGTTGTCGCCAACAAGTACTACGTCGACGAGGCTATCGAGAGAACAATCGTCGAGCCCACATATGTCGTGTCGCGTAATTTCCTGTGGCGGTTTGTCGACAATGGGTTGATCGATGGACTCCTCGTCAACGGCAGCGCTGCCCTCGCGCGAGGATTCGGCTGGATTGGATCACGGTTGCAGACAGGAAACGTCGGGATTTACGCGTGGGTTCTGGTGGTAGGAGTACTCGTGATGCTCGGCGCACTCACCCTTCGGTGATCTGATCAATGGCAAGTTTTCTCGACTCGATCGGCTACAACCTCTGGGTGCTCCCGGCGCTCCTGGTGATTCCGCTCATCGGAGCGGTGATCCTGCTCCTGTTGCCGGTGCGCAAGCCGGCGGGTGGCGAAGGTATCGAGACGCCGGCGGCACGCCATGTTGCGCTATGGCTCTTCGTGCTCGAGTTCCTGGTGTCGATTGGCCTCTGGTGGTCGTTCAATCCGGCGGACAACGGCTGGCAGGCGCCAGTCGACACCGCGTGGATTCCGACGTGGGGAGTGCGATTCACGGTGGGGGTCGATGGGATCGCGCTGATGATGGTGTTGCTTACCACTTTCATCATGCCGCTCTCGGTTCTGGGGAGCTGGACGAGCATCCGCACCAAGGTCCGCAGCTACTACGCGCTGCTCCTCATTCTCACAACCGGCATGGTGGGAGTATTCCTGGCGCGCGATCTCTTCCTCTTTTACGTGATGTGGGAAGTAATGCTGGTCCCGATGTATTTCATCATCGGCGTCTGGGGCGGGGAGCGCCGCATATACGCGAGCATCAAGTTCTTCATCTACACTTTTCTGCCTTCACTGCTGATGCTGGTCGCGATCATTTACCTCGGAATACACATGAGGACCGCGATCGGGACGCCGGACTTCAGCTACGATCACCTGCTCGCAGCGAGGGGCATGCCGGAGCGCACGGCACTCTTGCTGTTCGCGGCGTTCTTCCTGGCGTTTGCGGTCAAGGTGCCGATTTTCCCGTTCCACACCTGGTTGCCTGACGCGCACGTCGAAGCTCCGACCGCGGGATCTGTGATCCTTGCCGGCATCATGCTCAAGATGGGCACGTTCGGATTCATGAGATTCGCGCTGCCACTATTTCCCGGCGCGGCGATGAATCCGACGATCAGAATGATCATCCTCATTCTGGCTCTGATCGGAATCATCTATGGGGCGCTGGTAGCAATGGTGCAGCCGGACTTCAAGAAGCTCGTCGCCTATTCATCCGTGAGTCATCTTGGTTTTGTCATGCTCGGCATCTTTGCTCTCACCCTCCAGAGTGTGCAGGGCGCGCTGATGGTCATGATCAATCACGGCATCTCGACCGGAGCGCTGTTCCTCCTGGTGGGCATCATCTACGAGCGCCGGCATTCGCGTCTGATCGACTCCTATGGCGGAATTGCGCGAGTGGTTCCGATGTTCGCGGCGATCCTCACTTTCGTCTCCCTCAGCAGCATTGGACTTCCGGGCACCAATGGATTCGTGGGGGAATTCCTGGTGCTGATCGGCTCATACCGCACGTACCCGGTGCTGACCATTTTCGCTACGACGGGCGTGATATTCGCCGCAGTTTACCTGCTGTGGGCGCTTCAACGGATTCTCTTCAATCCGCTCGACAAGCGCGAGAATGAACATCTTCCGGATCTGAACAAGCGCGAGCTCGCCCTGCTGGTTCCGCTGATAGCCGCGATCATCTGGCTCGGCGTCTATCCCGCACCGGTCCTGCGCCGCATGGAAGGATCGGCTCAGCTCCTCGTCGACCGCGTCGAACGTGCAGGAAGCCTTACACAGGTCAGCGAGGCCGGCCGCTGATGCAATTCGACCTGAGCATGCCTGCGCAGCTCACCTCCGCTCTCGGCCCGGATCTGCTCCTGATGGGTGGAGCGATGCTCCTACTCCTCTGGTCCGGTTGGCGGCGCGAGAGCGACGAGCACCAGCGAAGTGTCGGAATCCTGAGCATGGCGCTCTGCATCTTCACCATGGTGGCGGTGGGCTACTACGCGTACCAGGGATATACCGCCAGTGACGGCGTCATCGCCGTCGACAACTTTCGCTGGGCCGCTGACGAGATCTTTCTCATCGCGACACTCGGCACCATCGCGATGTCGCTCGACTACAACAGGCGCGAGGGCATTACTCCGGGCGAGTCACACGTCCTGCTCTTGCTTTCAACATCGGGCATGATGATTCTGGCCGCGGCACGCGACCTCATCATCGTCTTCCTCGGCATCGAGCTGATGTCGATCGCTGCCTACGTTCTCGTCGGCCTCAATCGCCGCCGCGAGCGCTCCGCCGAGGGCGCGATAAAATACTTCTTGCTTGGCGCGTTCTCGACAGCGTTCCTGTTGTACGGCATCGCCCTCGTTTATGGCGCCACGGGTGCGACCAATTTCCTGACCATAAAGGCGAACATCGTCAGCTTCAAACTCGAGCACAGCGGATTGTTGCTCGTCGGGATCGCGCTCCTACTCGTGGGATTCGGCTTCAAGATCGCCGCGGCGCCCTTCCACATGTGGGCACCCGATGTCTATGAAGGTGCGCCGACCCCCACGACGGCGTACATGGCAGCGGCAGTGAAAGCGGCGTCATTTGCCGCGTTATTCCGGCTCTGGCTCGAGGCTTTCCCCACATTGCTTTCGACCTGGCACGAAGCGGTGTGGTGGCTCGCCGCGCTCACCATGATCGTAGGAAACCTGGTCGCGTTGTCCCAGAAGAATATCAAGCGGCTGCTCGCTTATTCGAGTATCGCGCATGCGGGATACATCCTCGTTGCCCTGGTCGTGGGCACGAGCCTCGGCAGCTCAGCGTTCATGTTCTACCTCTTCGCTTATACCATGGCAACGCTCGGAGCGTTTGCGG
>DASWGL010000482.1:0-3899 GCA_036393735.1 Gemmatimonadaceae bacterium
CGTCAGCGCGTGAGCTGGGCGGACAGGCTCGGAATGCAAACGCACCCCAAAGAGCCGGTTTCTTTTACCAATTCGTCGTCGTTGGCGGCGGACCGGCGGGTCTGGCGGCCGCCGTTTACGGCGCCTCGGAGGGCTTACGTACTCTTCTCATCGAACGGGACTCACCTGGCGGGCAGGCCGGCACCAGCTCGTTGATTGAGAACTATCTTGGCTTTCCGAACGGCGTGAGCGGTGCCGATCTCGCGCGGAGAGCGACGCTCCAGGCTAGCAGCGCGTGGCGAAAGTGACGCTGGAAGGCGGATGGTTCATCCCCTTTACAAACCCAGGTAGAACCCGAGCCATACCCCGCCGAGTCCGAGGCCGACTTGCCCGACCACATTCCACAACGCTGCGACATGGTCACCGCCGTGGCCGAGCGTGAACGTATCGAGACCGAAGCTGGAGAAGGTTGTGAAGCCGCCCAAGACGCCAACGAACACAAATGTGCGCAGCATCGGCGTTAGATGCAGACGTCCGCCAGCAATTCGACCGGCCAACGCGCCGATCGCCACGCAGCCGGCGACGTTGACTACCAGCGTTGCATAGGGGACGGAGCGCTCTAAGCGGTGGGCGAGTTCCAAATTCACCCAATGACGCGCCATTGATCCGAGCGCGCCGCCAACGGCGACGACGATCCATGTCATGGCCCCCACCCGACGAAGGAGACTGGAAGCGGAACAAGGACGGTCCGTGAGGCGAGGTACTCCTACGAAGTCCCGTAGGAGTCATTGGCCGTCCAGTCGAATCGGCGGTTACAGGGTGGACTCCACCACCGCGGAATCGCATCCAGTTTACCGCGTCTTGCTGTCAGCCGATAGCGTACGCCATCGACATGGTCGAATCCCCGTACTACACTTCGTGCATGGCCATGGGCAAACGGAAACGTGATCGACAACCATCGCTGTGGATCGCCGCGACGGACTTGCCGACGGCGGCGAGTCACCCGTTCTATTCACAACTGAATCGGTTGCTTCGTGAGCACGGGTTCGATGACTTCGCCGAGGGGCAGTGCGCCACGTTCTACGCGGAAACCATGGGCCGGCCGAGTCTGCCGCCAGGGATCTATTTCCGGCTGCTGTTGATTGGCTACTTTGAGGGTATCGATTCGGAGCGCGGCATCGCGTGGCGGGCGGCGGACTCGTTCGCATTGCGCGATTTTCTCGGTGTGGGTCTGGTAGACGCGCCTCCAGATCACTCGACGATTTCGCGGACCCGTCGGCTGATCGACCTCGAAACGCATCGGGCCGTCTTTACCTGGGTGCTGCAGTGCCTGAGTACGGCTGGCCTCGTGAATGGCAAGACGATCGGAATCGATGCCACGACGCTCGAAGCCAACGCCGCGTTGCGCAGCATCGTCAGGCGAGACAGCGGCGAGACGTATGAGGAGTTTCTGATGAAGCTCGCCAAAGCCTCTGGAATTGGGACGCCGACGCGTGCTGACTTGGCGCGGATCGATCGGAAACGCAAAAAGAAAGGCTCGAATGACGATTGGACACATCCGCATGATCCCGACGCCAAGATCACGAAGATGAAGGATGGACGGACGCACTTGGCGCACAAGGCCGAGCACGCCATCGACCTCGAAACGGGTGCGATCGTCGGTGTCACCGTACAAGGCGCCGACAAGGGCGACACGACGACGATTCAAGAGACGCTGCCCGAAGCCGCCGAGCAGCTCGAGGCGGTCGCCGCCGTCACTGACGTCGTAATTGTCATCAAAGAGCTCGTCGCCGACAAGGGCTATCACAGCCGGCAGACTGTTCACGACCTCGAGATGCTGGAGATTCGTACGTATATCAGCGAACCGGATCGCGGGCCACAGTCATGGATCAACCAAGAGGCGGCGCGCGACGCGGTTTACGCAAATCGCCGCCGGATCCGCGGCGACCGCGGACAACGGCTCCTCCGGAAACGCGGAGAATTGCTGGAACGACCGTGCGCTCATCTCTACGAGACCGGTCGTCTCCGGCGCGTGCACGTGCGCGGGCATGAGAACGTGCTCAAGCGGCTGCTTGTGCATACCAGCGCCTTCAATCTCGGTCTTTGGATGCGGACGCTATTCGGCTTTGGGACACCACGCGGTCTCCAGGGCCGTGTAGCCGCGCTCGGCGCGGTGCTCAGCGCCTTCTGGAACCTCACGTGCGAGGCGATCACGCTGAGCTCGCGTCAGATTCGTCTTCCAGCGCAATCAGTCCGTTCGGTAAATGTATTCATCGCGCGTGATTGAAAACGCCACTTGTACCACGCGCTGCTAGTGTTCTGTCCCGGTAGAAACTGAAACAAATGGCGCGGCCTGCTCGTACTGCTCTACAAGGAGGCGAGCATGCGAACGGGACGCCCCAAAGTTGCGTTGATCTTGACGGAGGACGAACGGCGACGACTGAATTCGTTGGCGCATCGCTCGCGATCGGCGCCACACGTCGCACGGCGAGCGCGCATCATCTTGGCGTGTGCGGAAGGGACCGACAGTAACGTGGTCGCGCGGCGGCTTCACGTTACACCCGCGACGGTGTGCAAGTGGCGAGGTCGCTTCGTCCGGCAGCGCTTGGACGGCCTGTATGACGAACCGCGGCCCGGCGCGCCGCGGACCATCACCGATGACGAGGTCGAGCAGGTGATCATCCGAACGTTGGAGACGACGCCGCGCGGCGCGACGCACTGGAGTACGCGTGACATGGCGAGGGCCGTCGGCCTGAGTCGCATGGCCATCAACCGGATTTGGCATACGTTCGGCTTGCAGCCGCACCGGAGCGAGACGTTCAAACTGTCGAACGATCCGCTCTTGATCGAAAAAATCCGGGACATCGTCGGGCTGTATCTGAATCCGCCCGCCCATGCGGCGGTCTTCTGCGTCGATGAGAAGCCGCAGATTCAAGCGCTCGATCGCACACAACCCCTGTTGCCGATGCAGCCCGGGCAGGTCGAACGGCGGACGCACGACTACAAGCGGCACGGAACGACCACCTTGTTTGCGGCGTTGAATGCGAAGACCAGCGAAGTGATTACCCAGTTTCATCAACGGCACCGTTCGGCGCAGTTCCGCGAGTTTCTCGATCTCATCGAGGCGCAGGTGCCGCGTGGACTCGATGTGCACATCATCATGGACAACTACGGCACCCATAAAACGCCGCTCATTCGCAACTGGTTCGCGAAGCGGCCGCGATTCCATGTTCATTTCACACCCACGTACGCGTCGTGGTTGAGTCTCGTCGAACGGTGGTTCGCCCTGTTGACGACGAAGCAACTCCGCCGCGGCGTCTTTCACAGTGTCCCGCAACTGAAAGCCGCGATTCAGGCATTCATCGATGCGCATCAAGACAATCCGAAGCCGTTCGTCTGGACGAAGACCGCCGATGAGATTCTCGCCAGCATTGCCCGATTCGCGGAGCGCACCACCAACGCGCGGGCCGCAGAACTTCTGTCACGAACCATCGGGACACGACACTAGCCTTGCACCGGGCGCGACGGTAATTCACGATGCCTGGGTATACAACAGTAACTGTGAGGCGCTCAATGATCGTTCAACTTCTTGCGACGTGGATTCCTGCGCTGCTCATCGCGCTGTCGGGCGTGATGAAGCTGTCGGGCAATCCAAAGCTTCTCGAGGCCATGACGACGCTCGGCGTCGGACGCTACGTCCGCTTACTCGGGGTGATAGAACTTGCGTTCGCGACGCTGTTTGTCATACCAGCCACGTTCAAGCTGGGGTTCCTGCTCGCATCCTGCTACTTCGCGGGCGCGATCGCGACGGAGTTGTCGCACGATGCCTTGAAGGTGAATCCCTTTATCCCGATCTGCTGCTCTGGATCGGCGCCTTCATCCGGGATCGATCGGTCTTTTTCTAAGACACAGCCGATGCA
>DASWGL010000483.1:0-3027 GCA_036393735.1 Gemmatimonadaceae bacterium
CTGCAGCGCGGCAAGTCCCGCTGGGAGGGCCTGCCGCCGGCGCGAGTCATGGGAAACTCACCCGACCTGGTTCTGCGAATGGCTGCTAACGGCGCGGGCATCGTGCTCGCCGAGCACGGCAGCGCGGCGTACTACGTGAAGGCAGGCCAGCTCGTCCGCGTGTTGCCGAAATGGGAAATCCAGCCGGTGCCGCTCTCGGCGGTATTTCCGGGGCGGCGCCTGATGCCGTCGCGCACGCGTGCCTTCATCGACGCCCTCGTGGACAAGTTCGGCGGCTCGAAAAGAGCCTAGGCGCCCTGCTTTTGCAACTGGCACGACAGGTACTGTTGGAACATCTCACTAGTTCTTGGCCGTTCGCGGCCGGAATCGACTCTTGTCGATCTTGAGCGTGCGGATCTTCGATTCGAGCGTCGAGCGCGGGATACCCAGTCGCTCCGCCGCGCCGGCTTGTCCGAATATGCGTCCGCCGCTCGCACGCAGAGCGTCTTCGATGATCGTTTTCTCGTGGGTCGCGAGCGAGTTGAAGAGCGGCAACCTGCGTTCGGATGACGGCCGCGCGGACAGCCAGCTCTCCTCGACGGCGAATTCGTCGCTGTCGCACACGATCACCGAGCGTTCGATCACATTCTGCAGCTCGCGCACGTTCCCCGGCCACGGATACGATCGCAGCCGGTCGAGTGTCCGCTTGTTGATGCGCCGGAACGTCTTGCCCGCATTCCGAGCGTAAAGGTTGATGAAGTACTCCACAAGAACCGGAATGTCTTCCCCTCGTTCCCGCAGCGGAGGCACCACCAGGGGAAACACGTTCAGCCGGTAAAACAGGTCCTCGCGGAAACTCCCGCTGTCCACGACCGCGTTCAAGTCACGATTGGTGGCGGCGATGACTCGAACGTCGAGACGGATGGGCTGCGTCCCTCCAACGCGCTCGAATACTCGTTCCTGCAGTACTCGGAGCAGCGCGACCTGAGTCTCGGGGAAGAGCTCACCCACTTCGTCCAGAAAGATGGTTCCGCCGTCCGCCAGCTCGAACCGGCCCATTCGTCTTTGCGTCGCCCCCGTGAAGGCCCCCTTTTCGTGGCCGAACAGCTCCGAGGCGACCAGTTCGCGCGAGATGGCCGCGCAGTTGACGGCCACGAATGCCCCCGAGGACCGGCGGGAGCGCCTGTGAATGGCGCGCGCGACGAGTTCCTTGCCGGTACCGGTCTCCCCGGTGATCAGAACAGTGGAGTCGCTGCCGGCCACTTTGGAGACTCGTGAGAGCATCGCGTTGAGCGCGGGCGAAGCGCCGACAATCTCCTCGAACATCGATTTCTTGTCGATCTCCTCCCGAAGCGCAACGTTCTCCTGCTGCAGCCTGTCCTCGCCCTTCTTGCGATCCTCGATATCGGTGGATGCGCTATACCACCGCACGAGTCGCCCTTGATCGTCGTGAAGCGGGTTGTAACGAACCAGAAACCAGCGATACGTTCCGTCGGCAGCTTTCAGCCGCATCTCCAGCTCGTCCACGGTGCCGACCAACAATGAACGATCAACGCGTGCTTTGACCCCGTCGACATCGTCTGGATGAACCAATGACCAATAGTTGCTCTCAAGCCAATCCTCAAGAGTGAGGCCGAAATACTGGAGTGCTTGTCGGTTCGCATAGAGACGCTCGTGCTGAGGCCCTTGTACGCAGACCATCTGCGGCGCGAGATCGAGCATTTGCTTGAGTTCGGTTTCGCTCTTGCGCAGAGCCCTAGTGAGCAGCTCTTCTTCCGTTACATCGATGCCGGTCCCGACGAATATCTGAACCTCACTTACGCCGCTTGATGGCCGCCCGACGCATCGCACGTGCCGAACCTCCCCGTCCGGCCGCACGATTCGCTTTGTGAAGTCGAATTCGTCGCCGTCTTCCTGCATTTGTTGAATCCGTTGCGCCACGTACGCCCGATCCTCAGGATGCACCAGCGCCATGTAGTCGGGGAGGCTGGGCGCCTGCTCGGCAGGGTCGAGCCCGTGGATCCTGAACAATTCTGAAGACCAGTATTCAAAGCCCCGAGCGCTGAACACCCAGCTGCCCGTGTGGGCAAGCCGCTGTGCCTCGGCAAGGTAGAACTCGGCTTGCTTGCGTTCTTCGATGTCGAAGTTGATGCCGATCCAACCGAGCGGCGTTCCGTCGTCCGCCCGGAAAGGCTCGGCGCGGCTGAGAAACCAGCGGTATGCGCCGGTCGCGCTGCGCACGCGAAACGTCACCTCGCCCGCCTGACCCGTCTTCAAACAGGTCGACCAGACTCTGCGCGTTTCCTCGTGGTCGTCCGGATGCAGCCAAGGAATATGTGAATCCCAGGCCGCCCCCGTGTCGGTACCCAGCCTGAGGGGATGATCGCTTGGGAGTCCGCCGTAATCCGCGTTTCGCTTGTTCACGAAGGTCAGTCCCCCCGACGGGGTCGCGTACCAGGTGTTGGCGGGAATTAGGTTGAGGGTGGCCTTCAACTGCTCCGAGGGATGGCTATTCATTCGCGCCCTTTGTTGTCCAGGATTTCGCCAATGGCGAAACATCGCCATTGAGAAGTACAGAAATTCTCTTGTCTTTCATCTGCATAAAGGTGGACCAGCAATTGCATTGTGGATGCTACTACGTCCACCAACCCAGTGCTTAGAAGGGAACAGTCGCATGGGCGCGAGCGAGGCGACCAACGAGGCATTCATCCGTAAGGCGTACCAGATCGCGGAAAGCCAGGACGTGCCCGGATGGGTGAAATGTTTCACCGAGGACGGGACTTTCACCGACGAGTCGATCGGGGTCACGTACCGCGGCGCATCCGAGCTGGGTCGGACGGTGGAAATCTACGCGACGGCCTTCCCTGAGATGCATCGCGAGCTGTATCGCTTCTTCAGCATCGGAGACATTGTCGTCGTCGAGCTGGCGCTGCAGGGAACGCATAAGGGGCCGCTCCAGTTGCCCCTGGGAACCATCCCGCCAACCGGCAAGCGGATGAACGCGCCGTGCTGCGACGTGTTCAGCCTGAAGAACGGAAAGATCCAGTC
>DASWGL010000484.1:0-18731 GCA_036393735.1 Gemmatimonadaceae bacterium
CGCCGGGAGATCCATTCGGAATTGATTGGTGATCCCCCAGACCCCTCTGGAGCGCGTTGAGCGGCGCTTTCGGTCGCGTTGCTCTCCGCGCACCTGAGACGCCTTTGCTTGCTGTGATTCTTGCAGTATTGGGACGTCGAAATTGTGTCCGCAACCACGCGTTGTTCGTCAGATAGTGTTCGACTTCTCTTCTCCGCAATCCCTTCTTGGCCAACGATTACGCGCTGACAAGCCCCGTCAGGCTCGCCGCTCTCCATAATACAGGACTTCTCGAGACACCCGCAGACGACCGCCTGGACGTTTTCACGCGCCTCGCGGCGGAACTGCTGGCCGTTCCCACGGTTCTGATCTCGCTCGTCGACGCCAAACGCCAATGCTTCAAGAGCGTAGCCGGTAACGGCAGCTCCCCGCCCGCTGGCTGGAATCCACTCGACGCATCGTTCTGCCAGGATGTCGTGGGAAAGGGTATTCCGCTCATCATGGCGGATGCGCGGAACGATCCCGCATTCGCTGACCGCGACACCAAAGTCCGGGCTTATGCTGGAGTCCCACTCACCACCGAGGACGGACACATCCTCGGCGCTCTGTGCGCCTTCGATGAGAGCCCTCGCGACTGGAGTAAGCGCGACGTCGAAGTATTGACCGCGCTTGCCACTGCTGTCATGTCGGAGATTCAACGCCGGATTGCCGCTCGCACGGTGCACGACACACAGTTGCGCCTGATCGCCGAGCGGACGCTCGCACACGCCGTTCAGCAGCAGATGCCGGTCGGCGTCGTCGTAGCGGAAGTACCGTCGGGACGGCTCATATCGGTCAACGCCCAGATGACGGAGATCTTTTTGACTTCGTTCAAGCCCGCGCCCGATCTGAACAGCTACGACGAGTGGGTCGGATTTCGCGACGACGGCACCCCCGTCGGTGCCATGGAGTGGCCGTTGGCGCGCACGGTTTTGACAAAGGAACCCGTACGTGGAGAGGAAATTCGCATCCGGCGCGGAGATGGCACCGACGGATTCATTCGAATGAGCTCGGCGCCGGTGGCTGATGCCGACGGAAAGATCGTTGCCGCAGTCGCGATCGTTGTGGATGTGACGGATCAGCGGAAAGCAGAGCGGGCGGTACGGTCAACAGACGAGCGCCTTCGCTTCGTGGCGAGGGCCACTAACGACGTGATATGGGATTGGAACATTCAGACGAACGCGCTCGTCTGGAACGACTCAGTCGAGCACGTCTTCGGCCACAAGCAGACGAAGATCTTCCCCGAGATCCAGTGGTGGTACGATCACATCCATCCGGAAGATCGCGAGCGAGTCGTCTCCGGACTGCACGGAGTCCTGGATCACGGCGGGACGAGCTGGAGCGATCAATACCGCTATCGCAGGTCAGATGGTACCTATGCCAACGTGATGGATCGCGGCCACATTGCGCGCGACAACGTCGGGGCCGCAATCCGAATGATTGGAGCGATGACAGATGTGACCGAGCGCTCGCGCTCCGAGGCGGCGATTGGGTTCCAGGCACAGCTGCTCAACGCCGTACAACAGGCAGTCGTGGCTACGGACCCTGACGGGCTGGTGATCTTCTGGAACGCGTTCGCGGAAAAACTTTACGGGTGGGCCGCCGAGGAGGCCGTTGGAAGATCGATCCAGGAGCTGACGCCGTCTCCCTTCCTGCGCGATCACGGCGGAGAGATTGGTCAGCGCGGAGAAGCGGGAGAAAGCTGGACGGGCGAGTATCTGGTGCAGGGCAAATCGGGAAAGGCATTCCCTGCGCTTCTCACCACGGCGCCCGTCCGCGACGAACGGGGGACAGTGGTGGGATACGTTCGCGTCTCGATCGATCTGACCGAGCGACGCAACCTCGAGGAACAATTCCGCCAGTCGCAGAAGATGGATGCAGTAGGCCGGCTGGCGGGAGGGATCGCCCACGATTTCAACAACCTCCTCACGGTGATCAGGCTCAACACTGAAATCATCATGGAGGGGTTCGACCCCGCGGATCCGCGCAGCGAGGACGTCAAGCAAATAAGAAGCGCGGCGGAGCGAGCGTCCGCCCTCACGAAGCAGCTGCTGGCGTTCAGCCGGAAGCAGATTCTGCAGCCAAGAGTGCTCGACATGAACAGCGTGGTGGCGACGGTCGAGCCGATGCTTCGCCGCCTGATCGGCGAAGACGTCATCATCGCGTCGACCTGCGCGGCACGCGGCTACGTCGTGGCTGATCCGGGTCAGCTCGAGCAAATCCTCGTCAACCTGGTTGTGAACGCTCGCGATGCAATGCCACAAGGCGGCACGATTAGCATCGAGACCAGGAACGTCGAGCTCGACGAGACCTACACCAGCGAGCACGCGCCAGTCATGCCTGGACGGTACATCATGCTGGCAGTGGGAGACACCGGCGTCGGAATGAGCGTTGACACCCGAGAGCATGCGTTCGATCCGTTCTTCACGACCAAGGATGCCGGAAAGGGAACGGGACTCGGCCTGGCAACCGTATATGGCATCGTCAAGCAGTCCGGCGGGTATGTCTGGATTTACAGTGAGCCGGGGCTGGGAACCTCGCTCAAGCTCTATTTCCCGGAAGTAAGCGCCGCGGCGGCTTTTCAGCCCGCGGAGTACAATCCCGCGTCGAAGCAGGCGGCGCGAGGATCGGAGACGATCCTGCTCGTTGAGGACGAAGCGGCCGTGCGCGGACTGACGTCGAGGATTCTGGAGAAGCAGGGATACCGCGTGCTTTCCGCGCAGCACGGACGCGAGGCAATGGACATCGCGACGAAAGAGGAAGGAACGATCGATCTGGTGCTTACGGACATCGTGATGCCCGGGATGAACGGCCGTGGTCTCGTGGAGCGTCTGGCGGGGATTCGCCCCATGATGAAATCACTTTATATGTCGGGTTATACCGATGACGACATCATCCGTCGCGGATTCATGGAGCCCTCGAAGAGCTTCTTGCAAAAGCCCTTCACGTCGGAATCTCTGCTCCAAATTGTGAGGAAGGTTCTGGACGAAGGCTGAGGTGTCCGGTTGAACGCTGGTGCGCTGTCTGGTTGAGCGCGGGTGCGCCGCCCTGTATATAAGAGCATGAACTCCGGGAATTCCGGCATTGCGGGCGCGATGATCGCGATCGCAATGCTCGCTGCTAACGCGCACGCTCAGGACACCGCGGTGACGCGGCTCGAGCCGGTAGTCGTGGAAGTCGGACGCGGAGCACACAGATCCCCCCTCGATCTTCCTTTCGCGGTCACCGTTCAAACTCCGGATTCCATGCGGCCCGGTCAGCGGCATCTCTCGTTGGACGAGACGCTGTGGCTGATTCCGGGTCTCTCCGTCTCGAATCGCAACAACCCGTCGCAGGATCCGCGCATCTCCATTCGCGGATTCGGCGCGCGCTCCGCGTTCGGGGTCCGCGGCATCCGGGTGCTACGTGATGGAATTCCACTCACGCTTCCCGACGGACAGACGCCGGTTGACTATCTCGATCTCGAGTCAGTAGGTCGCGTGGAGGTAATGCGTGGGAGTGCTTCCTCGCTCTATGGAAATGCCGGCGGCGGTGTCGTCGATATAAGGACCAGCGAGCCGCCTCCAGTTCCGGTGTCTGGCGCGGTCCGGATGTGGAATGGAGGATTTGGCACGCGCCGCTTCGTCGCTAAGACCGCGGGGGAAACCGAGGGATTTGGATATCAGGCCAACGTTGCGCGAACCGAGAGTGACGGTTATCGCGACTACTCGCGTCAGCGAATGACGAACGGGTTCGCGCGCATGTCCTATGACGACGGCGGAGGATCGTACGCTCTCGAATGGCTCGGTGTAAACACGCCGGCGGCACAGAATCCCGGAGGCATTACGCGGGCGCAGTTCGAGTCGAATCCGCAGTTGGCCGATCCGCTCTCGGTAACCAAACGCGCCCGGAAAGCCGTGAAACAGTCACAGTTTGGACTGACGGCGCGACGCAGCGGCGCGCGCGGGGAGATCGAAGCATCGGGTTACATCGGCACACGAGCGCTCGACAATCCGCTCACGTTCGCGATCGTTGACGTCGACCGCAGCATGTCGGGTGGAAA
The DNA here is from genome assembly GCA_036393735.1 of Gemmatimonadaceae bacterium. Lineage (GTDB taxonomy): Bacteria > Gemmatimonadota > Gemmatimonadetes > Gemmatimonadales > Gemmatimonadaceae > UBA4720. The sequence continues at coordinate 4,061 of DASWGL010000484.1, forward strand.
TCTGCGCGCCACGGTTCCCGTCACGCTGTTCGGCGCCGAGCAAAGGCTCACCGCTGGGACAGAGGTGCAGCTGCAGAACGATCTGCGGCGGAATTTTACGAACTGCAACAACGCGCCCCAACCGCTCGTACCTGTTCCAACGCTTGCCTGCCCGAACGTGGGTGTCGAGCGTGGCACGGTGACGCTGAATCAGCGCGAGCTCGTGTCTTCAGTTGGGTCGTACATCCGCGATGAGCTCGACTTGGGAAAGCGATACACCTTCACTGCGTCGGCCCGGGCGGATGCCGTGCGCTTCCGGGTCAAGGACAAGCTGATCACAGCGACGAACCCGGACGACTCGGGACAACGGCTGCTCCATGCGGTGAGTCCAATGGTTGGGGTCCTCGCCCGGCTTTCTGAATCGCACAGCGCCTACGCGAACATCTCGTCCGCATTTGAGACTCCCACCGCAACGGAGCTCGGGAATCAGCCGAGTGGCGCGGGCGGGATCAATCGCGACCTGAAGCCACAGCGCTCGACCACGTACGAAGTCGGGGTGAAGGGCGTGGGAGAGAGCGGACTGCAATACAACGCTGCACTGTTCGCGACCGGGGTTCACGACGAGCTGATTCCATTCGACATCCCTGCAAGCAGTGGCCGGCGATATTTCCGGAACGCCGGCCGCACGTCGCGCCGGGGGGTTGAGCTCGGCCTTGGAGTCGCGATCAGGCAACTCGAATTAGGCGGAGCCTACACCTACGCGAACTATCGTTTCGTCGATTTCACTGTGGACACGTCCCACTACGCCGGAAACCGAATCCCCGGTATTCCGCGGCAGACGCTGCAGGCAACCGCCTCTTTGCACGGCTCGATCGCGACGCTCGTCACCGAAGCAACGCTCGCTGATAGAATGTTCGTCAACGATGCGAATTCGGAGAGCTCTCCCGGCTACGCGATCTTCAACGCGAGAATCGTTTCGAGTGCGTTGTGGGGCGGATCTGGGGCTGAGCTCACTCTAGGCGCGCAGAATCTCTGCAACACGCGCTACATCTCGTCCGTCAGCGTGAATGCGGCCGGTGGGAAGTTCTACGAGCCGGGCTCCCAGCGCTCGATCTACGTCGGCCTGAGCTTGCTCGCCGCAAGTCGGCACTCCCGGTGACGCCTCGCGCCCGCTACGTGTAGCGAAGTGGGTTAATACAATCAGGCGCCCATCTACGGATCCCTCGACGACCATGTCATAGAAACCTTGGTGTCAGGAATACGATCGTGTATAGCGCAACCCAGGAGAGGGCAACGAAATACCAGTACACGGCGTTCGCCGAGATGTCGCCGACATGCTGCCCTTCCACGGGTCCCGCGAGCACGAAGACCGCAATGATGAGAGTCTCGAGCGTCGCAGCGATAATGTGCGCGAAATGCACGGCGAGAATCGACCAGACGATCGCGCCATAGGCGTTCGTGTCCCAGCGGGCGTGAACGCCTATGAATTCGAGGATGCGGAGCACGGCTGCAACGATCCCGAACAGGACGCAGAGCAGCAGGCCGACTCCGATCAGTCTCGACTTGCCATGATTCTGCGCGAGCTTCACCACATACCACATCGGAAGAATGCTTACGACGAGAACAGCGACATTCAGCGTCGAAGCCCCAAGTTCGGGGAGAGGAGTTCTCGGCGGCGGCCAGGCATTGAAGTTCCGCCGAATGTAGAAGTAGGTCACGATCAGAATCGCGAAGCCAGCCCCCTCCATCGTGATCATCAGCGTACTGCCCCACCAAAACGGAGCGTGATGACTGAATCCCTGGTCGGGCAGCCCGGCGTCAAGTACCGGACGTCGCTTCATGGCGCCTCCTGCGAGGTCCGGAAAGGTAATCGGTCGGTGAGGGTCGGTTGTCGGTCCGGGGGCGCTGCGGTCTCACCGTAATGGCAAGAACTGAAAAAAAGAGGGAGCCAGACGGCTCCCTCTTTTAATGCGCGTTGGTGATAGTCGAGCCGTGCCAGCCTACTGCTTCCTCAGCTCTATGCTTCCGTTTACGCTGCTCGCTCTGACGTCGCGTCCGCCGCTCCCGATTTTACCAGACGCGTGGCGCGGACCCCAGCGGCCTGTGATTGTAAGCGGGAAATCGCTCTCGATTCCACCGGAAACGGTGTCGAAGCGGAAGTTGGCGTCGAAGCGCGCCGGGACATAAATCGCCACGGATCCGTTGACGGTTTTGAAGTTCATGTCGTCGTCGCCCTGGAGGGAAGCCATCCTTGCATCGACGTTTCCGTTGACCGTTTCTGCCGTCACGGGACCGGCAGCGGTATTCACGGTTACACCGCCGTTCACGGTGCTCGCCCGTACGGGTCCGGTGGTATTGCGAACAATGACGCCGCCGTTCACCGAGTTCGCCCGCACTTCGGATCCGACATCGCGCACAGAGACGCCACCATTTACAGAGTGCGCGCCGACTTTGACGGAGCGAGGCACGCTGACCGTGATCCTGACGTTCGAGTGGTTTTCGTTGTTTCCATTGTGGCGAAACGACTCTACGCCGCCATCCTCGCAACGCGCGCTGTTGTTCCAGATCGCACAGATCGTGACGTTGCCGTCGGCCTGGACGACTTCAAAGTGGATATCGTCCATTTCGCGGCCATTCGACCGCTTCTCGGCAACGAGATGAACCATGTTGTCCGGGCTCGGCGCGAAATCAACCGTGCCGTTGACGTTGAACACGTTCATCCAGTGGCCGGCGTCCACCCGGCCGTCCCACTTCCAGGTATCGGAATCGCGGCCATACTGCTGTTGCGCGCCGAGAACGGGCGCCGCGAGCAACACGGCAAGAGCCGCGAAAAGTCTCGTTTTACTCATCATCTCTCCGGGTGGTTGAGCCACTGTTGATTATTATGCTGCCGCTGAATGTCTGCGCGGTAACTTTCGCCCTGCCGTCACCGATCGTAAAATCGACGCGACCTTCCCTTCTCATGCCACCTGGCGGCAGCGTGACCTGAAAATCGGTCGACAGATCGCCACTGAAAGTCTCCACGCTGAACTGTGCTCCGGCGCCACGCGGGATGTTCAGCCTCAGCGTTCCCGAGTGGGATTCGAAGCTGTACCTGCCCGACGGCTCGATCGTTCCCGTGTATACGATGTCGCCGCTCACGGTTTCCGTCCGCACGTCTTTCGATTGAATGCCCGCGAGGCGGATGTTGCCGCTTACCGAGCTAGCCTCGACGTCTCCAGTCACATTCTCCGCGCGAAGATCGCCGCTGACCGTCTCCGTTCGCAGATTTCCGTTTACCTGCGAAGCGTGGACCGACCCTGACACGGCCTCGGCGCTCACCGTACGCACTCCGTCGGTGACGTCGACATCGCCGCTCACGCTCGTTGCCTCGATTTCGCCCTGCGAGCCCTTTGCCGTTATGTCGCCCGATACTGCTTCCAGAATGAGTCTTGATCCACGCGGAACCGATACGTCGTAGCGCGCGTCACCAACGTTGTTGTGTCTGTGGCCTCTGCGGCCGCCCTCGTCGGAGTCGTCGACACTCAGGCTGACCCGCGACGAGTTCGCGCTGAAGCGCAGCGTCCCGCTTTCGATTGTCGCCGAGACTTTTACGTCGGAGCGGTCCCATCCAGTGACGCGAATTTTCCCCGAGATGAGTGAAAGATCCACGGCACCACCGCGGTCCAGTCTCACCGTCGTGTCTATCTGGGTGAGGCCGCGTATCCGCACCCCTGGCTCGTCCTGCGCCTTCGAGGAAAGCGGGAGAACCATCGCTACGACAGCCGTGACGACGAGCCGCGAAAGTTTGATTCGGTTTGTCATTTTATGCGCTTGCCGGCAGCATTGCCGCCGTCCGTAGAAGCTCGACCTTCTTGTCGAGCGCATGTGTCAGTTGCTTGTCGAGCATGCGGCTGGCCGGATCTCTGGCGAGCGCCGCCCTGCTCTGTTCGATGGCAGCATCAATGATCTTCAGATTCCTCTCGATGATCGCGACCGTCGAGGAGTCGAGCTGAGTCCTCCGCTGGCTCACGATTCTCTGAAGCATGTCGATCTCTTTTCCGTACACAAGGTCGGAATGCGCTCGATCAGCGTTGGACTGGCTCGCGAGACTGGCGGGGCTCCGGGGCCGACCAGGAGTAACGTCGCTCGGCGCGAGGCCCGAGGGTGCACGGTCCGGAGTGCCGGCGATACCGAGACCCGGGGATGTTGCAGTCGCACCGGAATCCGGGCCCCTATTCGATTCCGGGCCAGTGGTAGGCGGCGATATCTGTGCTAGAGCGCCGGTCTGCGCTGTGCCGATCGACCGCGCGGTCAACATGTAGGTGATTCCGGCTGTGCTCACGATCAGTGCAGCGGCCGCGACCCCCATCCACGCCCGCGCGAAGCGTCTCTGGCGCTCCGGCCGAGCGGCGAGTGGAATCACTGGGGCCGCAATCCGCGCCTCGATCCCCTGCCACAGGTCGCGCGACGGAACGAGGTCCGGCATCGCCGCCGCTTCCTTGCTGATGTTCTCGATGTCTCTCAGCAGACTGGCGCAACGTACGCACTCTCCCAAATGCTGTTCGACCGAAGCGCGGCGCGAATCGTCCAGCGTTCCCTCGAGATAATCGGGGAGCACGGCATCGAATGCTTCGCAGGTCATGTTGGAGCTCGTCATCGTTCCAGTGCCTCTCTCAAAAGAAGTCTCGCGCGATGCAACTGCGCCTTACTCCCGCCCGAGGTGATTCCCATCATCTCTCCGATCTCCTCGTGCTTGTATCCTTCTACATCGTGGAGCACAAAAACTTTCCGCGCTCCCGCTGGCAGCTTTGATATCGCCTCCGCCAGGTCCATCCGCTCGATGTGCATCGGAGCACGTGTTACTCCGTCCCACCGCTCGTCGTCAACATCGCCCTGATCCATTCTCGAGGCTTGCTTGCCTTCGCTCTTTCTCGCATTCAGCACCACGTTCACCGCGAGGCGGTGCAGCCAGGTCGAGAATGCGCTCTCTCCTCTGAACTGCGGGAGCTTCTCCCAGGTTCTCACGAAAACATCCTGGGTCAACTCCTCACCCCTGGTCCTGCTTCCGGACATTCGCGCGCAGATCGAGAACACCCTGTTCGCGTGCGTCCGGTACAACCGCTCGAAGGCCTGACGGTCCCCGCCCGCGGCTAGCGCCACGTCCGTGGAATCACCCATTGCTACGCGAATCACATTGGATGCCGCCGCCATTCGAGAGTTGTCCCTGTCTTGATGCGTGATTGGATAGCTCGAAGGGCTCAAAGGTTTGAATGCGGGGCAATCGGCTTTTCCTGTGGCTGCGGATGTGACAGCCCGGCCCAACCCATTGGTTTGAACCGGTTTCGACGGTGTTTCGGCGGCCCCCTTTGGGCCCCCGACAGAGGGGTCAACCGCCATCGCTGCGCAGGCCCAGCGCGAGCCTGACCTCGCTCGCACCCCGCTCCAGGGCCGCCGAGGTCTGCGCGACGACCGTGACGTGACCGACCTTCCGCTTCTCGGTAGGCGCTTTCCCATAGAGGTGCAGGTGCGCCCCCTCCACCGCCACTACGCGTTCAAGAGGCGGAATGTGTCCGATGATGTTGAACATCACGGAACTTCCGCGCGGAGTCGTGACGCCCAGCGGGAGCGACAGCACTGCTCGAAGGTGATTCTCGAACTGACTCGTTTCCGCGCCCTCGATGGTCCAATGACCCGAATTATGAACCCGGGGGGCCATCTCATTCGCGAGCAAAACCCCGTCGACTGAGAAAAGCTCCAACGCCAGGACACCGACATATGCGAGACTGTCCATCAGCCTTCGGCAGTACTCGATCGCCAGCGTGGCGAGTTCCAACGTGACACTCGGCGCCGGCGCCGTGGATTCCCGCAGAATCCCCTCCCGGTGGACGTTCTGGATAGGCGGATAGAATACCTCCCTGCCGGCCGTGTCCCGAACGCCGATCACGGAAAGCTCGTGCTGAAACTCGACGTACTTCTCCACCAGGAGCGGTGACCCGGCGAGGTTGTTCCAGGCCGCGTCGAGCGACGCCGTGTCGCGGATCACTACTTGTCCCTTTCCGTCGTAGCCCATCCTTCTGGTCTTGAGGACAACTGGTAGCCCGATCCGCGCGGCAGCCCGTTTCAGGTCCTGGACGTTGTCAACGGCCGCGAACGGAGGAGTCGGAATCTCGAGGTCATTGAATAGCTGCTTCTCCAGCAGCCTGTCCTGTGCCGTCGCCAACGCCTTTACCGGCGGAAATACCTTCATTCGCTCGGCGACAAACCGCACCGTCGACACCGGGATGCTCTCGAATTCGTATGTGACCACGTCCACGCCCTCGAGAAATCGCTCGAGCGCCGCATGATCGCCGTAGTCAGCGGCGATCAGCTGCCCAATCTGTCCGACGGGCGCTCCAGCGTTTGGATCGAAGAATCTGAATTCGATGCCGAGCTGGTAGCCGGCGAGCGCGAGCATCCTTCCGAGCTGCCCGCCACCGAGAACTCCGACTCTCACTCGCTCGCGGCCGGATCGGGCTGAGCGAGGACCGCGTTCGTCTGCTCGGCGCGGAAGGCGCGCAGCCTCTCTCGTACATCGGGCCGGTTGATGGCGACGATCGACGCGGCGAGTAACGCCGCATTGATTGCGCCTGGCTTGCCGATGGCCAGGGTGCCGACCGGCACGCCGGCAGGCATTTGGACGATGGAGAGCAAAGAGTCGATGCCCTGCAATGCTTTGGATTCGACCGGAACACCCAACACTGGAAGTGTGGTCTTGGCTGCCGTCATCCCGGGTAGGTGCGCCGCCCCACCCGCTCCCGCGATGATCACTTCGATTCCGCGTTGCTCGGCGGATGCGGCGTATTCGAAAAGCAGATCCGGAGTGCGGTGTGCGGACACGATCTTCGTCTCGTGCGGGACACCGAGAGCATCAAGGATCTGCGCGGCGTGCTGCATGGTGTCCCAATCGGACTTGGAGCCCATTATCAGTCCAACGAGCGCATCCGCCACGTCGATTCCTCTTATTGTGATCCGGCTCGCGCCGCCTACAGCTCCCGTTCCAGCTCCTGCTCGAGATCGTCGAAACCGAGCTCCGCGCCGGCAACAATCTCATAGTCGAAATCGTCTTCATCCGGCACGCCGACATCGTCGAGCGACTGCGGCTCTAGACCATCAATTGCGGTCCGTCGCTCGAGTGCTAGCAGCAGATCGCTGATCCGGCAAAAGCTCTTCCGGTGGTGCGGAGTGATTCCATGCGACGTGAGCCCCGCCACATGCTCGCGCGTCGTGTAGCCCGCGTTGTGGTCCCAAATATACTGCGGATAGCGCACAGAGAGCCGCGTCATGAGAAGGTCGCGAGTCACCTTGGCGAGGATGGATGCACACGCGATGCTGAAGCACCGCGCGTCCCCATGCACGACCGCGGTGTGCGGAATGGGAAGCGTCCGCATCACCCGACCGTCGATCACGACGTGATCCGGCCTTACCTCGAGACGTTCGAGTGCGCGCCGCATGGCGAGCACGCTCGCCTGGTAGATGTTGATGCGATCGATCTCGCGCACCGAGGCGGCCCCGAGGGCGAACGCGACGGCGCGCTCGCGGATCTTGACGGCGAGGCGGACGCGTTGAGCGTGCGTCAATCGCTTGGAGTCGTCCACGCCGACGATGGCACGGGTGTCGGCGGGCATTATCACTGCGCAGGCGACAACCGGACCGGCGATCGGACCTCTACCTACTTCGTCAACGCCGGCGAGCAGCGGACCCTTCTGGACACGTAGGTCACGCTCGATCGTGGTCCAACGCTTCCGCCGCGGACCAAGCTTGCGGCGGGCTGATTCTGGATCGGGATTTGGAGCTTCGGGGGTCGACTGGGGAGTGCCCGGTTCGACCTCTTCCTGCATGCTGTTCTACGCCCGGGTTGCGCGGGAGAACCTACGCTAGACCCCGGCCTCGGTCTCAGTCTCGGCCGTAGTCTCAGAGCCGGGAACCGTCACCTTGGCTTTCCGTTCTCTGATGCGTGTCGCCTTGCCGGTGAGGTGGCGCAGGTAATACAGCTTGGCGCGGCGGACGCGTCCGCGGCGGACCACGATGATCTCCCCGATCATCGGGCTGTGCACAGGGAAGATGCGCTCGACGCCGATTCCGTTCGAAATCTTCCGGACGGTGAACGTCTCGCTCACTCCGCTGCCGCGCTTGGCAATGCACACACCCTCGAAAGCCTGGATTCTTTCCTTGTCGCCCTCGCGCACGCGCACGTTGACGCGGAGCGTGTCACCGGCCCTAAAGGGCGGGATGTTGTCGCGGAGCCACTCTTTCTGGGTTTCGATGAAGGGATGCATATGGCGCTCGGGGCTGGAGTTAACAGCCTGGTAAAGACTTGTTTAGGGGATTCCTGACCAGCCACGAAAACTAAACCAGAGGATGGGTTAATGCCAGCGTTCAGCTTTGTGGCGGTTCGTCGAGTGGCCCGACAAAGCGCGCCAGTAATATCAAGATAATCCCTGGCAGCGCGAGGGTTAGCCATGCTCGCCAACCAAGTCGAAAGAAGGCGCCCAATCCCAAGAGGAGGATAATTCCACACACCAGCAGAGTGATCCGGCCCGCGCTTCGCCAGCGGGGAGATTGGGTCAATCCCACAGCAGCAACTCCAAACGCTCCAGTGAGAAAGTGGATTATCCAAACGGCATTGAGGTCATGGAGGTGCCGTATCTCGCTTGCTTCACCTCCCCAGACAATTCCGCCGCCGTACAACGCGGTCCCGATAAGTGAGACGCTCACCAGGATCGCGACAAAATCGGCCAGCTGCCACCGCCTCGCCTGCGCGCCGGAATCGAGAAAGTTACCGCGCATGATAGGGCCTCCCGACCGATCCTCGCGCAATCAACGCGCCATTCTCCGAACGCCACCCGTGCAGCTTTTTACTGCCGCGTCTTGGTATCAGTGCTCTCGTCGCGGCCAACGCCGCGCTCGGCAGTCAGCCGAGCGCTCTCGTCAGCTCTCCATCGTTCGATGCGGGCGTGATCACCCGATAGCAGAACATCCGGCACCCGGTGGCCCCGAAATTCTGGAGGCCTTGTGTAACTCGGCGCGCTCAAACCGCGACCGAAGAAAGAATCGGTTCGCGCGCTTTCGAAATCCGACATCGCACCTGGAAGTAGCCGAACCGTCGCATCCATAATGGCGAGCGCAGCGGCCTCGCCACCACTCAAGACGAAATCCCCGAGCGAAATTTCTTCGGTCGCGAGATAATCCGCGACGCGCTGGTCGATGTCCTTGTAGTGACCGCATAGCAGAGTCAGTTCGTCGCCGGCAGCGTATCGCTCCGCGTCAGCGTGCGAAAAAATGCGACCGCGCGGGGATAACAGAACGATCGGCGGTTTCGTGTTCAGCGATTCTACCGCCTCGAAAAACGGCTGCGGCTTCATCACCATGCCAGCGCCGCCACCGTACGGAGCGTCGTCGACGGTCCGGTGGTTGTCGTGGGTGAAGTCGCGCAGGTCGACGATGTTGTAACGCACGCTGCCCGCCGCCGCCGCTCGAGACGGGATGCTCAGACCGAGCGGTCCACTGAAGAACTCAGGAAAGATCGTTACGACGTTGATCCTTAGCGGCACGCGCTAGTCCTCACCGCCTGAAGCATCCATCAGCCCGAGCGTGTCGTTGATCAGAATCGTTCGCGCTTCGATATCCGTCCGCACAATGATTTCAGGACGGTACGGAATCAGGACGCTTCCGCGCCGAGTGTTGATGTCGAGCATGAGTCCTTGCGACAGTTCGTAGAACGTGGTCACCGTGCCGACGTTATCGCCGGTGGCGCTCACGACTTTCATCCCGATCAGGTCGTGGAGATACACTTGGTCTTCCTGGAGAGGCGGCAGCTCGCTGAAGGGCGCGAGCAGGTAGCGTCCCCGCCACAATTCGGCGCTGTCGCGGTCCTGGAGCTCCTCGAACTGGACGATCAGGCCCTTCTTGAAGGGCCTTGAGTCCGAGACCGTGAGTGTCGGAGTCTCCTCTTGTCCCCTTACGTCCTGAATGACGGCCAGGTCACCCTCGGACGTTCCCGCAAAAACACGACTGCCGGACGCGAAGACCACGTCCGGCTTATCGGTGAGAGGCTCGATGACGACCTCTCCACGAATTCCCTGCGCTTTGCGGATCAGCCCGACGATCGCATACTCGGGCCCAGTCATGTGAGACCCTGGCGCTCTAGGCGCCGGCGGCGCCTTCGTCCGACTTCTCGCCGACCGGAACCGCGACGACTTTGCGCTCGATGCCGAGTCTCTGCTCGTGACGCCGCTTGAGGACGCCGGCGCGCCGAAGGAGCGACCGTACGGTGTCGGTGGGCTGAGCGCCAAGGTTGAGCCAGTGGTTGGCTCTCGCTTCGTCGACCTGGAGCGAACCCTCAACCTGGCGGGGAGCGTACTGGCCGATGATCTCGATGAACTTCCCGTCGCGCGGACTCTGCGAATCGGCGATGAGAATGCGGTAGAACGGTGCATTTTTCCGCCCGACGCGGCGGAGACGAATCTTTACCATCTGTACTGCTCCCTGAAGGGTGTTTAGCGGAACGCTCGTGGCGTCCCAATCCGGGCTCCTCGCGACGCCGGTAAATCCGGCGCGCACCCGGTACGACTGAGTTGGGCAATCTAATTGATCACGGGGGACGGGCACAGAGGCGTCGGGAATGCAACTGAACGGGTGCCAGCCGTCGGAACTGCAACTGAACTGGTGCCAGCAGTCAGTAGCAGAGGTGCCAGTTCCGCAGTTCACTACGCCCAGACTTATCCCCGTGGCGTTACAGTGCCGTGAATGGCGCCTAGTGAGGTCCGGGCGTCGTGAACCAAAAACTGGCATCTATGCTACTGACGTCTGGCACCCGTTCAGTTGTAGTTAACGCCCTCCGAACATCCCCGGCATCGACGGCATCCCCATCCGTCCCCCACCCGCCATCTTCTTCATCATCTTCTGCATCTCGCGGAACTGATCGAGCAGGCGGTTCACGTCGCTGATAGGCCGGCCGGCGCCCTTGGCGATTCGCGCGCGCCTCGAGCCGTTGATCACACCGGGATTTTTCCGCTCCTCGGGTGTCATGGAGAGCACGATCGCTTCGACGTGCTTCATTCGCTTTGGATCGGCCTTCATCTGCTTTAGCGCCTTGGTGTTCACACCCGGCAACATTTTCAGGATCCCCTCCAGCGGGCCCATCTTCTGGATCTGCCGCATGCTGTTGAGGAAATCGTTGAGATCCATTCCCTCCTTGCGGACTTTTTTCTCGAGTCTCTTCGTCTCGGCCTCATCGAACGACGCCTGCGCCTTCTCGACAAGTGTGATGATGTCGCCCTGCTGAAGGATGCGTCCCGCCATTCTCTCGGGATGAAACTCCTCCAGCGCGTCGGATTTCTCACCTACACCGATGTACTTGATGGGCTTCTTCGTCACGCCGTAGATCGAGAGGGCCGCTCCGCCCCTGGCATCGCCGTCCATCTTGGTCAACACTACACCGGTGATGTCGAGTGCCTCGTCGAAGCCCTGCGCGATCTTCACAGCATCCTGCCCGGTCATCCCATCGGCGACAAGGAGAATCTCGGAGGGACGAAGCGCTTCCTTGAGGCGCGAAAGTTCCTGCATCATCGCTTCGTCGATCTGCAGCCGGCCCGCGGTGTCGATGATCACGACGCGATCACGCTCACGCAAAGCCTCCGCGACCCCCGCGCGCGCGATCTTCACCACGTCGTTCGTGCTCCGGTCGACGTAGACCGGAATCGAGAGCTCGCGGCCCAGGGTCTCCAACTGGTCGATGGCCGCGGGTCTGTAGACGTCGGCAGCCACCAGCCGCGTCGAACGACCTTCCGCTTTCAGCTTTCTCGCGAGCTTGGCGGCAGTGGTGGTCTTACCGGATCCCTGGAGACCCACCATCATCACAACCGACGGAGGCACGGTGCCGAGCTTCAGTCCTTCGCGACGCTCGCCCAGCATGGCGGTGAGCTCTTCGTGAACGATCTTGACTAGCTGTTGTCCCGGAGAGACCGTAGTGAGCGCGTTGACACCCGTCGCTTTCTTCTCCACGCGCTCGAGAAATTCGCGCGTCAACTGAAAGTTGACGTCGGCCTCAAGCAGTACGCGGCGGACTTCGCGCAGGCCCTCCCTGATATCGGCTTCGGTCAGAACACCGCGGCCACGCAGGCGGGCGAACGTGGCCTCGAGCTTTTCGCTCAGATCCTCGAACATAGCCTTTAAACTTAGGCGCCGTTAACTTCTGAAACAACTGAAGCATCACGCCGTTCGAGAGGGACTGGATGCCGCCCGCCCAGCGTAAAGACGACATACTCCACGCCGAAATACCATCGACGCTGCCCCTCATGGCGCTTCGATCTACGATTGTCTATCCCCTCGGCACGATCGCCGTGCAGATGGGTGCGCCCGAGAACCTCGCGCTGCTCAAGGCCAATGAGCACGCCGGCTTGATCGTTGGATTGGTCGTGGCGAGCGGCGACCACGACGATGTCCTGGATCCGGATCGGTTCGTCGGCAGGGTCGGCGTCGCGGCTCGCGTGCACGAGCGAATCAATCTCCCCGGCGAGACTGTACAGATCACGCTACAGGGACTGCGGCGCCTGGTCGTAGAGGGAGTCGTCCAGACCGATCCATTCGCGATCGTCCGCGTTAAACCGGCGAAGGAGATCGCGCCCGATCCGAACGAGGTCGACGATCTGATCAACCGCATCGTGGCCGGAGCCGAAACGCTTGCCGAGCTGATCGAGCGGATTCCGGACGAAGTGCCGGCCATCCTCAAGATGAACATCTCCGATCCGGGTCGCTTCGCAGATCTCGCCGCCACGAATCTCAACTTCAAGGTCTCCGACAAGGACGAGATTCTTCAGCGGCTGAATATCGGCCAGCGCCTGAAGTTTCTGCTCGGGCGTGTGGAGCGTGAAGTCGGGCGAGCACGCGTCGCCGAGGATGTGAAGCGACAGACAGAGATCAAGATCGAGCAGCACCAGCGCGAGTTTTATCTGCGCCAGCAGCTGCGCGCGATCCAGTCGGAGCTGGGTGAGGGCGATCCTGGAGAAAAAGAAGCGATCGAGACGCTGAAAAAGCTCGAGGAGGCAAATCTGCCCGAGAAGGCGGCACAGGAGGGACGCCGCGAAATCGAGCGGATGCGGAACCTGTCACCCGCCTCCAGCGAGTATCAGGTGATTCGCACCTATCTGGACTGGATGCTCGCGCTTCCGTGGAACGTCAAATCGTCGAAGGACGAAGTCATCGAGCTCAAGAAGGTCGAAGAACTGCTCGACTCGAGACATTATGGCCTCAAGGAAGCGAAGGAGCGCATCACCGAATACCTGGCGGTGCGAAAGCTCCGCGGCGGAGATCCGCACGGTCCTATCCTTTGCTTCGTCGGGCCGCCCGGCACGGGAAAGACATCGCTGGGCGAAGCAATCGCGATGTCGATCACCCGCGCGTTCTACCGCATATCGGTAGGCGGCGTGCGCGACGAGGCGGAAGTCCGTGGACATCGCCGCACCTACGTGGGCGCGATGCCGGGCCTGATCCTTCAGGCGCTGCGACGCGTGCAGGTGCGGGACGCAGTACTGATGATCGACGAAATTGATAAAATGACGTCCGGCGGTCCCTCCGGTGACCCCACCGCGGCGATGCTCGAGGTCCTCGACCCGTCGCAAAACTCGAACTTCGTCGACCACTACCTCAATCTGCCGTTCGACCTCTCGAGCATCCTCTTCATCTGCACCGCGAACAATCTCTTCGACATTCCTGCACCGCTGCGCGACCGCATGGAGGTCATCCGCGTGCTCGGCTATACGGTGGAAGAAAAGGTCGAGATTGCGTGGCGCTACATGCTGCCGCGTCTGCTGGAGGAGCATGGCATCACCGACAAGGACATTCAGTTCACCGACGAAGTCCTCGGTTTCATCTCGAGTCGTTATTCGCGGGAGGCTGGCCTCCGCAATTTCGAGCGCAACATCGCGGCGCTGATGCGGAAACGCGCCCGCAAGAAGGCCGATGGCGAAGAGGGAGCGTGGATCGTCGACAATCCGATGGTGATCGAAATCCTTGGCAATCCCACCTACACTCTCGAGGACGCGGAGCAGGAGCCCGAGATCGGCGCGGTGACGGGCATGGCGTGGACCGCCACTGGTGGCGACTTGATGGTCATCGAAGCGCTCCGCATGCCGGGCACGGGACGCCTGACCGTCACGGGACAGCTCGGCGATGTGATGCGCGAATCAGTCGATGCGGCGTATTCCTACGTTCGGTCGCGCGCGCATACGCTCGGTGTTCAGGATGTCGAGTTCAAGGAAGTCGACCTGCACGTGCACTTCCCCGCCGGCGCGATTCCAAAGGACGGGCCGAGCGCGGGCGCGGCCGTGACGCTCGCGATCGCAAGCGTGCTGAGCCGCCGTCCAGTTCGTCGCGACATCGCGCTCACGGGCGAGATGACGCTCCGGGGAAAGGTGCTGGAGATCGGCGGCGTAAAGGAGAAAGTCATGGCGGCGTACCGCGCTGGCTTGAGGCAGGTGCTTCTGCCCAAGGCAAATGAGAAGGATCTGCGTGGAATTCCGGACGAGGTCGTGAACAGCATGACCTTCACCTTCGTCTCGACGATGGACGACATCATTCACCTCGCGCTTCTCCCCAAGCCGCCGGGAACCCTGGCAGACTCCGCCGAGCCGCACGGCGATGTCGCGGCCAAGAATGCGGTCGGTGATTCGAC
>DASWGL010000485.1:0-2514 GCA_036393735.1 Gemmatimonadaceae bacterium
ATCTATCTCTGGTCGAGGAGAAGTATTGCATCACATAGGGAAAGGTTTGTTCGCGCTCGTGGTGTGCGCGAGCGCTGCGACCAGCGCGGCGGTGGCGCAGGACTCCACGGCCGCGGCGCTGCCGCCAGAACTTCTGGCGACGAGCGGAATCGAGGGGTGGCCACGCGGTACGGCCGCGTCCCTGCCAAATGCCTCATGCCCGCTTAGTTCGAATCAGCTCACCGCTGTGCGCACCGGCGTCGGGTCCGCGTTCATCGGTGTCAACGGTTATCTCTACCACTACTTCAAGAAGGCGTGGTGGTCGGGTGACCGCGCGCCGCACTTTTTCTTCCGCGCTGATTGGGATCAGGAATTCCGCGACCAGGACAAGTTCGGCCACATGCTTGGCGGATACCATCTGGCCCGATTTGGTTACGCGGGTCTCAGATCGGCTTGCGTGAGCGAGAATAAGGCGATCTTCTGGAGTGCGGCCTACGCGGCGGCGTTCCAGCTCCAGATCGAGATCTTCGACGGCCAGTTCAAGAAATACGGGTTCTCTTATGCGGACATGATCGCGAACACGACGGGTCAGACGCTGGCGGTGATGCAGGAGTTACACCCTAGTTTGAAGTGGATCAAGCCCACTTTCTCATATCATAAGACGCGCGCCATGAAGAACACCGAGAACGGAGTGATCACGAATGGGGAGCTTCGGCCTTCGCTCGATTATTCCGGGCAGACGTACTGGTTTTCGGCCGATATGAATCGCCTACTCCCCGATGGAGCCAGGGATTATTGGCCGTCATTCATTCGCTTCTCGGCCGGGCACTCGGTGACTGACTGGATCAATCCGGAAACTGGGGCCACACAGCGTGGGCAGCGAAAGATTGTCTTGTCGCTCGACTTTGATCCGGAGAAGCTGCCGGGGAATGCTCCGCTCTGGAGATCGATCAAGCACACTTTGAGCTACTACCACTTCCCTGCGCCGGCGCTCGAGCTTACGCCCAAGGTGCATCTTTCTCCGTGGTACCGATGAACACGGGGCCAGCACGTGCTGTTTTGGTTCTGTGCGTTACGGCTTGTCTCGCTGCCGCTCCATCGTCCGCAAGTGCGCAGGCGTCCGCTTACGTGCCGCTCGATGACATCGCTTACACCTATGTTGATGCGTTGATGGCGCGCGGGATGTTTCACGAGCTGTCGACGCTCGAACGGCCGTTCTCCGAGCGTGCGCTGCGCGCGGCCATTGACTCGGCGCGCACGAAGGAACCGGGACCGGTCGTCAGCTCGTACCTCGACGTGCTGTACAGGGCGGTCGAGAAGTACGCGGTGCGGCCTGGAGATTCCGATACGCTCGCGGCGCAGACATTTCGCGCGCGAGGGACTGGCGATGTCTACGCCACGGCCCAGACATCAGGACGGCGCGAGCTGATGCTGAGTGACCGAAACAAGACAGTCCGTCCTGGTGGCGCCATTCGCCTCGTCATGGCGGGTGGTCCGGTCGTCGGGTTCGTGCGAACGCTGATCGATACGCGGCTCAACGTGGATCCGGAATTCGCCGGCCGCAAAGATCGGAAGCTCGCCGGGCGCACCGAGGACGGCTACGTCGGCGGGCAATGGAAATACGGCGAGCTTACCTTCGGTCGAGCCGGGCGTAACTGGGGTCCGCCAACTCTGGGCGGGTTGATGCTGAGCAATTACGCGTACACCTACGATCACCTCTACGGCGTGATCGGAACCGACAAGATTCACTGGTCCACAGTGATCGCCCGGCTCGACGATTCCATTCCTCCAACTGGTCCCCAGATAGAGCGGTACTTTTCGATCCACCGTCTCGCCTTTCGCCTCGGGAACTGGGACTTCGCGGGCACCGAGAGTTACGTGTACTCCGGAGTGGGCAGAGGGTTTGAGCCTGCGCTGGCCAACCCGTTCAACATCTACGCGCTTTCCTGGCGCAACGAAAAGCGCGACGGGAACCTCGGTCTCGGCGGGGAGGTCGCTACACGTACCGAGCGGTTTGGCACTCTGGCTGCACAGCTGTTCATCGACGACTTGCAGATCGATCACCGCTGCAATCCGTTTTGTAAGCAGCCGTCGTCATACGCTCTGACACTGGCCGCGGAGGGTTTGCCCCTCGCAGGCGATCAGCGCTGGTTCGCATCTTACACGAGAGTCTCGAACCTGGCGTACCGCAACAAGACCCCCACTGAGACTTACGAGAGTTATGGAGTGAGCCTGGCGAGGGGATTCAGCGACTACGACGAAATCAAGGCGGGGCTCGATCTCGCGGTGGTGCCCGGCACGCCGCTCCGCTTTTACGTCGCGCACCGTCGCCAAGGCGAAGGGAGTTACAATACGCCGTATCCCGTGCCGGCCGATTACGCGACGACTCCGGGGATATTCAGCGGCGTGGTGATGGGAGTGACGCGACTGGCACTGAGCGGCGCATCAAAGTGGCGGGACTTCGAAGTCGGAGGCGATGTGGGAGTCAATCACAACACCAACGATCAGCACGTCATCGGGGCAACTCGCACAGGG
>DASWGL010000486.1:0-22218 GCA_036393735.1 Gemmatimonadaceae bacterium
CCTCGACCATGTCGGAGCCGATCAGCAGAGTCTGAAACGAGCCGTCGGCAAACCCAGCGCGGCGAAAAATATCCTCGATGGCCAACGCGCACTGTGGGACATTCGACGCGTGCTTGAGAACGCCGACGTTGCCGGCCATGAGCGCCGGTGCCGCAAAGCGAATCACCTGCCAGAACGGAAAATTCCAGGGCATGATCGCGAGCACGACACCTATGGGCTGAAAGGCGACCCAGCTCCTGCCGCCTTCCATCTCAACGGGCTGGTCGGCGAGAAACCGCTCCGCGTTGTCGGCGTAGTAGCGGCACGCGGTTGCGCACTTCTCGGCTTCGGCGACCGCGGGCTTGATGGGCTTTCCCATCTCGAGCGTCATCAACTGGCCCAGCTCGCGGCATTCCGCATCCAGAATTCCGGCAGCCTTGCGCATCCGGCTAGCGCGATCGGCGAAGGATGAGTGCCGGTGCTGGCGATAAGCGGCGACGCCTCGATCCAGTGCCTCGGAAACTCGTGCCGCGGAAAATGGCTCGAAGGTGCGTACAGTCTTTCCGGTCGCGGGATTTAGAGTCGAGATGCTCATGATCAACGGATTCGTTTCATGTAGCGTGCCGGAGGTCGCGCTTTGCGATTGCCAAGCGTCATCTGAAGGAACCGTTTTAGGCGCATCTGATTTACATTGTTGTCCTATGCCCAAGAACGAAGTCTGCGCGCTCGTCCTTTCGCTTTTCGTGCTCGCTGGTGTCGACACCGCCTGCGGACAATCGCAGTCAAGCACCGCACAAAACCTGACGCAGCCTCCACCGATTCGCCGCGAGTTCAGAGGAGTATGGGTGGCGTCGGTCGAGAACATCGACTGGCCTTCCCAGCCCGGACTTTCGACGCAGGAACAGAAGGACGAGCTGCTGGGGATTCTCGATCGGGCCTTAGCTCTCCGATTGAATGCCGTGATTCTGCAGGTGCGTCCGGCCGCCGATGCGATGTATGCCTCGCCGTACGAGCCGTGGTCCGAGTACCTGACCGGGCGAATGGGCAGAGCGCCGAACCCGTGGTACGATCCGCTCCAATTTGCGGTGACCGAAGCCCATAAGCGGGGACTCGAGCTGCATGCGTGGTTCAATCCGTATCGCGCGCGTCATCCGTCGGCGCGATCGGCACCATCGCCAAACCACATCAGCGTCACGCACCCGGAGCTGGTGAAGCGGTACGGAAGCATGCTGTGGATGGATCCGGGAGAGCCGGCTGTTCGCGACCAAACGGTCGCCGTGGTGCTCGACGTCGTCCGGCGGTATGACATCGATGGCGTTCACATCGATGACTACTTCTATCCGTACAAGGAGAAAGACCGCCGCGGAAGAACCATCGAGTTCCCGGACGCGAACAGTTGGCGGAAGTATCGCAGATCCGGCGGCGGACTTTCGAGGGATGATTGGCGCAGGGCAAATGTCGACAGCCTGATTCACCAGGTATACGTGCGGATCAAGGCTGCAAAGCCGTGGGTGAAATTCGGAATCAGCCCGTTCGGAGTTTGGCGTCCGGGTAATCCGCCGCAGATTGGAGGATTTGATTCCTACGCGGAGCTTTACGGCGACTCGAGAAAGTGGCTCCTGAATGGATGGGCGGACTACTTCACACCGCAGCTCTATTGGCCAACCTTCCGTCCTGATCTGAGCTACCCCGTCCTGCTGCAGTGGTGGGTCGAGCAGAATGCGAGGGGCAGGCATATCTGGCCAGGCAACTATCTCGACAAAGTCACGGGTACTCCGACCGGATGGCCGGCGCAGGAGCTACTGGATCAGATCGCGCTCACGCGTGCCCAGCGAGGAGCAACGGGCAACGTTTACTTCAGCATGCGATCATTCATGTTTGGAAGAGACAGCCTGCCGGAAAAGCTGGTCGCCGGTCCCTACGCAACCAGAACGCTCGTCCCCGCATCGCCATGGCTCGATAGCGTTCCGCCGCTTCAACCGATCGTGCGCGCCCGGCGCGATACAGTAACTGGTGCGACGACCATATCGCTCCAACCTCAGGGTGCTGAGGCAACATGGCTTTGGGTGATTAATGCTCGGACGGGAACCGAGTGGAAAACCGAGATTGTCCCGGCTCTACAACGCTTTTACATCTTTCCGCGGTCGGCTGGAAGCGTTGCTGCGGATGAACTAGCGGTGTCGGCTGTCGATCGAAATGGCAACGAGAGCGCGCCGGTTTTATTGAGCCTGGCACCTCCGCAGTAAGAAATCTCACTAACCAAACTGCAAGAAGAGCTAGGTGGAGGGTGCGAGGTTCTAGGTACGAGGTGTGAGCGATGGTCCTTCGCGACCTACTTGTCCTCACGCTTGAGGGACGCGGAGTTGATGCAGTAGCGCTGGTGCGTCGGCCCCGGACCATCGTCGAATACGTGTCCCAGGTGGGCATCACACTTGGCGCAGAGAACCTCGGTACGGCGCATAAAAAGGCTCTTGTCCGTTTCGGTGCGGACGTTCTCGCTCTCCACCGGCTCGGTGAAGCTCGGCCAGCCCGTGCCGGAATCAAACTTGGCGTCGGAATCGAAGAGGGGGGTACCGCAGCAGATACAGGTGTAGGTGCCTGGATCCTTGCTGTCGTAATACTCGCCGGTGAAAGCGCGCTCGGTGCCTTTCTGACGCGCAATACGGTACTGCTCTGGCGTGAGCTGCTTGCGCCATTCCTCGTCGGTCTTACTGATCTTGTCGCTCTTCGTGGTTTTGTCGCTCATCGTCTCATCTCTTACCGCCCAACAGGGTGATTTTACCGGCAGTGCGCTAGTTATGGCGGCGCCAACGGCGCTAATGTAGAAAAATACACCAGGTCGACATTCCCTGTGCCGCATCCTAGCTTGTGCTCAATCTTATAGATCGCCGACCGAAAGCTACGCACCCGCAGCGCCAGCTTGAAGCCAGCGGCAAGGGGCGCCCGTCAGCAATGCCTCCGCAACAAGGGTGGGGAACAGCATTCCGCTTCTCTCGCACAGGGAGCACCATTGTGCTCCTCGCGATCAGTACTGCGGGTTGCTTCCACAGCTCACGTGCCACCCGCCCGGAGCGTCGTATCAGCTACTGGGAAGCGTTGGCCGAGCTTCATCCGCCGGGAGCGATTGCAGCAGCGCGCACGCCTTCGGAAAAGGAGTTTGCGGAAGCTCTGGGGAATCTCATGTCCGGTGATCTGGAGCAAGCGGAACAGCGCTTCGGCAAACTGCGAGGTGTCGCAACGGATTCCATTATCCGCGCTGCCTCCAGAGTGATCTACACGGCGACGCTCCAGTATCAGGAAAAGTGGGCGGTGCTCGCTGCACTTAAGAACGAGTCATCGCAGTCGAAAGCGGACAGCTCGGACAAGGCGAGCATTGAGCTGTGGGCTGAGGCTTTCAAGGACGTGCCGGCGAAAACGTTCACGTTTCGTTCGTCGTCGACCCGCCTTCTGATGTCGGTGTCAGCGGTGGGAACCCCCCTCGTGCCGGTCAGGATCCGCGACAAGGTATATAACTTCTGGCTGGATACGGGATCGAGCCTGACCATGCTCGCCTCTGACGTCGCAAACGATCTCAACATCACGCCGCTCGAGCGTGACACGCTGGAGATCGTCACGAGTACCGGCAGAGTAAGGGCGAGCCCCGCGCTGATTCCAGAGCTCGAAATAGGACAGCTGGTAGTTCGGAACGCACCGGCGATGATCGTCGAAGAATCGATGATGCGAATGACCGAGCCAAGACCAATCGAGCAGAGTAGACACGTCAAGATCGATGGCATCATCGGGTTCGACATAATCCGGCAGATGGATCTCGAGGTGGACTACGGCGAAAACATCATGCGTCTCCGCAATCCGGCGATATCGAGACCAGATGCCGATCGCAACATGTTCTGGGTCGGGCTTCCCGTCATCAGACTCATGAGCACCGATGGAGTCCCCCTGCACTTTGGGCTGGACACGGGCGCGCAGCTGACGTTCGTGACGGAGACCCTGCTCGACAAACTCCAGCTCGAGGCAGCCCGGATCGAGAGCCGCCGAGTCGGCGGACTTGGCGGCGAGGTGTCCCTTCGCGCTCCAGTGCTACCAGACCTGAAGGTGCTGGTGCGTGGATTCCCACTTCTGTTCCGGGGTGCGGTGGTCCGGGCTCCAGTCTATCAAGTACTGGCTTCGCTTGATGGGGTCCTGGGAGGGGATATCTGGAACAGCGGCGTCGTGCGGATCGACATGACAAACGGCGTGTTCGCTGTGAGGAGGCCGCGCCCAAACTAGGAAAAAATGTTAGTTTGCTAGCTAACATGCCCCGCTCCGCTGCGTTCCCCATCGAGTTCGCGGTTACACCCCGCTTCGACGTTTTTTACGCGCTGTACTCGCTTACAAGCAGTGCTCCAACCCACCTTGATCCCTGGAAGGCAAGGGCCCTCAGCCGCGTGCCTCGGGATTTTGAGCGCATCGCAAAGCGGGTCGCGCCGCTTCCGATCTTCTGGCCACTGCTTGCCGATGCAATCCAAAGTGTGCCCGGTGAGGCGACTTTCGAGGAAGCTCTCTCGACCATTCGAGAAATGCCGGTCAAGGATTTACAGAGGAATGTTCTTGCGGGAATCTTCCATGACAGGCACACCGTTGACTCGCTCGTCACCGGCGAGAAAAGTTTGAGTCAGCTGCTGACCGAAGACAAACTGCCGGGCGGCGAGCTGCTCGGGCACTTCGGGCTCCGGCCATACAACGAGGCCTCGCAGGCGGCACGCGCGATTTCCATGCTGCTCACGAAGCGGAAGTCTTTCCGCGATGAGCTGGCGCTGGTGCTGCAGAAATTCTGGCAATCAACTTTCCAGCGCGACTGGGCCGCGCTCGAGCCGGCTTTGCGCGCCGAATCGTTTCGCATGAGGGACATTCGTGAAGAGCGATCGGTAGGGGATTTCGGTCGCGAGCTGAATCTTCCGGTCGCTTTCGATGACGAGGCGAGGGAGATTCGTCCAAAGGTCGGATTGTCCATCAGCTACGGACTCGTCGATCGCTGCTATGTGATTCCGTCCGCTTTCAACACGCGGCGATGGTGGACGAAATACGAGTCGAATGCACAGCGGATTACGCTCTACCTGCCAATCACTACTGACTCTCGTGCGCCCAACACCATTGTGGAGGAAGACCGTGGGGTTAGTAGCGCCCTCTCAACCAGGCATCGTCCCGCAACGATGGTAGCGCGTCCTGCAATAAACGCCGAGTCAGTTTTTCGGGCGCTCGGGGACACGACACGGTACGCCATCGCATCGATCCTTGCGCGTGCGCCCACGACTTCCGCGGACCTCGCCCGGAGTCTCAAGGTCTCCAAGCCGACGATAACACACCACGTGCATGCGCTCCGATCAGCCGGATTGATTCGGGAAACGCCGAGCGGTGGATCGACCAAGCTCTCCCTGAGCCGTGATACTGTCGCGGCACTGTCCGGAGCGGCGGTGGATCAGCTGTTTTCCTCGACCGGTGACCTGGCGCTGGGCACGACCAGGAAGCGCCGGACCAGCTAGGGCGCGGGCACTCCGCGTTTTTGCTCGGCATCTGGCCCGGTTCAACCGGGCGACCAGCTCCAAAAGAATCTTTTAAACCTTTTCACCGTACGGTGAGTCTAAGAAGCATAGGTTGGAATATTCTTTCCCGACGGTGAGTCTAGAAGCATGGGCCGGAATATTCTCTCCCGCCGCAGAATGGGAGCTACTGGTCGAGCTTGTAGGACGGGTGGGCTACCAGTAGCCAGCCCCGTACCCGAAAGGGTACGGGGTTTTTTGCATCGGGAGAATGAACAGCTAGCGTGCAGCCGGGGGATTCGGATAGCCGGTGTCCATGATGACCAGCCATCGTCCGCCATCGCGACGCCACATGGTTACGTAGCGGCCACTTCCGAGCTCCTTCCCCGCGTCCGCGGCTCTCCGGCTTACGACCGAATATTTGCCGGTGGTCGAGCCGATCGACCCGCCATTGAAGACGTACGCATCGGTTGGCTCCCAGTTGAGAACGCTCGTAGTGTCGGAGATGTTCGGCAGATCGAACTTCCGGATCTCGTCGAAGCCTCTGATCATGTTGCCACGGTAGCGTATGCGTATCGCGTCTGGAGCGTAGAAAGACATCCAGCCATCGATCCCTCGAGCATGTGTCGCGACGGCAAAATCGCGGTCCGCCTGCATCAGCGAGTTTTCCGTGGTGTCACTCGGGGAATTGCGGGTGTTGACGGTGGCTGTACACGCCGTCGCCAGCGACCCCAGTACCAGAATGGCGAAAGATCGGTTCATGGATCCACCCTCCTGTTGTTTAACCGTGGTGTGACGCTTCCCGGTTCGCGAGCAGTGCCGACGAGTTCCTCACCGGGCAGATAGTAGTGCAGCCGGACGACCACCACCACTTTCACCGTTTTGGAACCACTGATAGGTTTGCGGTTCGCGGCGAACGAGCCGCGTTTCATTCTGCTGGAGCGCACATGGCGGAAGTGTTCGGGCAGGAGCTGCTTGCGAAAAAAAACGCGATCATCACCGGCGGCGGGAGCGGCATCAACCTCGCGATCGCGCGTCGCTTCGCGACGCATGGCGCCAGTGTCGCGCTGATCGGACGAACAAAGGAGAAGCTCGATTCGGCGGCCGACGAGATACGGAAAGCCGGCGGCACCGCATCTGGTCATTCCGCCGATGTGCGGGACTACGACGCTCTCGCTGCCGCGATAAAGTCTGCGCGTGACGTCCACGGCGAGATCGATCTCGTCGTTTGTGGCGCCGCCGGAAATTTTCCGGCGCCAGCGCTCGGGATGTCGGCGAACGGGTTCAAGGCCGTTGTCGATATCGATTTGCTGGGAACTTTCAATACCTGCCGGGCGGTCTTCGAGCATCTGAGGCGGCCAGGGGCGTCGATCATCAACATCTCGGCGATGCAGGCGTTCACTCCGATGCCGATGCAGGCGCACGTCTGCGCGGCGAAAGCGGGCGTGGACATGCTCACCAAATGCCTCGCGATCGAGTGGGGGCCGGACGGCGTGCGCGTCAACTCGATCGCCCCGGGCGCGGTCGACGACACCGAAGGAATGAAGCGCCTTGCCCCGACCCCCGAGATACAAAAGCAATTGACGCGCAGCATTCCCCTCCGGCGTTTCGCGACGAAGGACGAGATTGCGGATCTTGCGCTCTTCCTGTCCAGCGATGCGGCGAAATTCATCACGGGGGCCGTAATAGTCTGCGACGGAGGACAATCGCTCGCCGGGCTCGGTGTCAACATGATGGCCGCGATGCAGCCACGCTCGTGAGCGAGATCCGCCGTCTCGCGGTTTTCTGCGGATCAAATCCCGGCGCGCGCCCCGACTACATGGAGGCGGCGCGCTCATTCGGCAGGCTTCTCGCTTCGCGAGGAGTAGGAATCGTCTATGGCGGCTCGAATGTTGGGCTGATGAAGGCGCTGGCTGACGCCATGCTCGATGATCTCGGCGACATCATCGGAGTGATTCCCCGGATGCTGGTCGAGCGCGAAGTGGCGAATAAGGCGCTAACGGATCTTCGCATTGTGGATTCAATGCACGAGCGAAAGGCAATAATGGCCGAGCTTGCAGACGGGTTTGTCGCATTGCCGGGTGGGATCGGAACGCTGGAAGAGTTCTTCGAGATCTGGACGTGGGCGCAGCTCGGGATGCACGACAAGCCGTGCGGGTTGCTGAATGTCGCCGGCTATTTCGATCCTCTGCTCCAGTTTCTCGATCGTGCGGTGGCCGAGAAGTTCGTGCGCGACGTTCACCGGCAGATGGTGATCGTCGAGAGCGATCCCCGCGAGCTGCTGTCGCGATTTGAGGCGTACGACCCGCCGCGTGTAGTGAAATGGATCAATGCAGGGACGATCTAGGTCTCTCTGCCCTCCGCTTCGATTTGCATCACGTTGGCGGTCACCTCCCCATATAGTGTCGCAAGTGCGCGGGAAGTGAGAACTAGATCGACTGCGTTGATCCTTTCCTTCGCGGCCACGAAAAGACGAGATACCTGACGGACCGGCGAAATAATCTCGAATTAGCAAAGCCGGAAGGGCAACGATCAACTCCAGGTGAGCTCGTCGATCGAGCGCGGCCAATCCTGTTTTAGCAGACGCGATAGCGCGCGATCCGCTAGCAGCTTTCCGTCGGTCTGGCAGCGCGCACAATAGTTCGTCTCGTTGTCGGCGTAGCGGATCCGCTGAACAGGTGCGCCGCATACCGGGCACGGCTTCCCAAATTTCCCGTGAACGGCCATGTCGTCGCGAAACGCGGTCACTTTCGTCGGGAAATCGGCGGCTGATTCCTTCCGTAGCTTTTCCGTCCACTCGATGAGCGTGGCGCGCGTCGCGTCGAACAGGCGCGCGATTTCCTCTTCGCTGAGACGTCTGGTGTGTTTGACGGGCGACAGTCGGGCGCGATGGAGTATCTCGTCGGAGTAGGCGTTGCCGATCCCGCTGAAAAGTCTCGGATCGGTGAGAGATCTCTTGAGGGTATGGTTTTCCTGAACCAGACGCTCGGTGAAATGCGCAAGATCTGCATTGAGGACCTCGAGTCCACCTCGCTCGAACTGCTCCAGCGATTGCTCACCGCGCACCAGCCAGAGTGAGGCGCGCCGTTTCGAGCCAGCCTCGGTGAGAATCAACGTGCCGTTCGGGAAATCGAACGCCGCGAGACCAATCTTGCCCGGCACCTTCGTCCCGATGGGCACCCAACGAAGACGGCCTGCAATCATGAGATGAATGACGAGGAAGAGATCGTCCTCGAGTTCCAGGACAATACGCTTTCCCATTCTCCGCACACCGAGAACCCGCTTCATATTTGCCGCGCTGATGGGTGGATCGACCGAACGGAGGAGAAATGGCTTGGGGATACGGGTGCGCTCGAGCGGTTGTCCCACTATACGGGACTCGAGCGCCTCGATATAGACGGTTATGTCTGGCAACTCCGGCATTGTAAGATCGCGCTCGGCTACTTTCGGGTCGCCAGCGGCGGACCAGCCATTGCGGCGAGCAGGTAGGTCAAATTCGCGGTCCCATCCATGATCGGCTCGTTCGTCGAATAATCTCCGACGTCGTCGTGATAGACGATGAACCCGCCATTGAATGGTGCGTATTCATCGGGGTCGTGAAGACGGATGCCAAGCAGATTCCTGTAGATGGAGGAATAGACGGGACCATCGAGCAAAGCGCCTGTCAGCTCGACGTGCATCTCTTTTGCGACGACCGAATGTGGATCGTGCGCGAACACTCCGTCGTGCGGAAGACCGATCACCATCGAGACTCCCCACGGATTTGCCCCGAACAGCCAGTCGAGCGCAGCCTGCTCGTACTCCCGAAACTGGCCGTCGCCCGTCATGCGGCGATACAGATACGCCTGCGTTGCAAAGGAAGCCATCAGATTGTTCGAGCACCATATGAACGGAATTCCGATCCGGAATCCGTTGTCAGCGCGGCTCACGACCGCCGCCAGGCCCTTCCTGTAATACGCTGCCAGGATTTTCCGATCGGCTGCATTGGCGTTACGCCAGATCGCGTAGTGTCCGTTGTTGTGCCAGGGATACCACTGATAATGCTTGGCGGTGTCCGCCCCCATCCACGGAGTGACGGGCTCGTGTGAGGCGTAGTCGAGCGCATCGCGGAGATAGCCGCGGTCGTGTGTGAGGGCATAGAGCTCCGCCGCAGCGAGCTCCATGTCGTCGGCCCAGTTGTCTTCCTCGTAATAGTAGGGAGCGCGGCCGGGCGCTCCCTGGCAAACGCCAGGAGACTTCTTCCCGACGGCGTAGGCCGACAGAGCTTTCTGATGTAGCTTGGCGGCGAAGATCGGATCGCTCTTGCGGTAAATCGCTGCCGCGAGAGCA
The DNA here is from genome assembly GCA_036393735.1 of Gemmatimonadaceae bacterium. GTDB lineage: Bacteria > Gemmatimonadota > Gemmatimonadetes > Gemmatimonadales > Gemmatimonadaceae > UBA4720. The sequence goes on from DASWGL010000486.1 coordinate 9,825, forward strand.
AACGCTGACGCGTACTTACCCGCGGTCGATGCGAGACCGTTCGACCTGTTCTTGTACTTGAAGAGTCCCTGCGGCTTTCCTGTGCATGGATACACCGGTCTTTCCTTACCCTTTCCCCAGCCGTAGTCCGCCGAATCGGTGGTGGGAAGATCCCAGTAGGTGTGATCGCGATCGTCGCCGAGCTGGTTGTACATCTCCGAGTCGGACGGGAACATGCGCACAAGCCATTCGAGACCGTGTCGAGCCTCATCCAGCACGTCGGGAACGCCGTTGCTTCCGGGTAGCCCGCGCGAATCGAACTGATCCGAAAAAGATGCGGGATGATCGCGGTACGCCATCAGCATTACAAACGTCGCGTTCGCGGATGTCATCACGTACTGCAGATAGTCCGACGCATCTGCCCAGCCGCCAGTCACCGGAACGAATTTGTCGGCGCGCGAGGAGTCGTCGACCACGATACCGTCGCGCATGTGGAGCACGGTCTTGAACAGCGGGTTGAATCCTGAGCGCTGCTCTCTCATGTAGTAGAGCAGAGTATCGGCTGCGCCGGCGTAGGCGTTCGTCCTAATGCGAATGGTGGGTGACGTGGCTCCACCCGCGGTCACATGGTACGCACCAGCTGTTCTAATCGTCGAGAAATCGAGGCGATAATTCGTGAGGCATGGCCCGAACGGTTTCGCGAGCGACGCGGGGCGCTGAAGAATCTTGTTGCCAAGAGAGTCAGTGACGACGAATTCGCGAATCTCAGTAGGCGCGAGCGAACAGAACACCGCGACTTTCGGTGCGTCCGGAATGTATCCCAGTTGATTGATGCGGATTACGGCCGTCGACGAAGAGACGGCGGCCTGCATTAGTGCCAGAATGTGAATAAGTGGCATCTATTCTCGTGCCAGATAACCGCTAGTGGACGCCGGAAATTCGGGCCGCCTGAGTACGCCACCACTGGTCGAGCGCGCTTTGATTCGAGTCACTGAGTCCCACCTGTGCCGGCAGGGCTGCTAGTAGAAGCTTCGGGTCGCCGTTCAACTGCGCGAGTGTGCGAAGTCCAGGAATACCGGCCAACCGGTACACCGTATCTACCACGAGCGCTCCCGTTGCGTAGAAGGCGTCTGTCATTTCCTCGGCTTGCGCATCTGGAATGGCGTTGTTGAGGACTTGGCTAAGAGTGAGCGCGGGCCGCGCGACCTGAATCTGACGGAGGCGCGTATACATCTCTCGAGTTGTGCGACCACGGGAGCCGCCGAGCCACGTCGCCACGCCTTCGCCAAAGAGGCGATTCCTGCTGGGGAAAGTCGGCCTCAGGATCGCGTGAGCTATCTCATGTACGTAGCCTTCGCCGAGCGCCGGATTGCCTGCCAGAACTATTCCGCCGGAAAGAGCTCGTCCGCCTCGGCCGCGGTCAGCGGATGCCTCGGGGAAGAAATCGAGGCCAATAGCCCGCTGTACTTCTTCGTATGACCGCCCGAGATACATGTCGAGGTGAGTCGGCGGTGGGACGTGAAAAAGCACTGCCACCGAGTCAACGAAAGTCGACGTGTGCGAGATCTTTACAGGATCGGGATGCTGACCGGGCGCGTACCAGAACGTTACTCGTCCTTCCGTCCATCGTTCCCACTCGCGTGTCAAACGCGGAAGAGCGCCTGCTAACCTGAAACCAAATGATGCGCCGCCCGATTCTCGAACGGCATAGAGCCGTTGCAAAGCAAGAGGGGAGATGCGGGCGCCAGTGCTATCTCCGTGAGCATAAAGCACCCTGACGACGTAGACGCTATCACCCGGTCCGTCTGACGCTACGCTAACGATTGTGGCGGGGAATCCCTGATACGCCTCCATTGTCAGGTCGCCGACGCGTCGATCGAAATCCGTTGCCGTGCTCCAGAGTCCGCGGCTTCGTGCGGACGAATCAGGCCTTGTGAGATATGCGCGTACCAGTCGAACAACATTTCCAACGTCCGTGATTGTCGTATCAATGCCGAAGCTGACGCTTACACTCGGGGGCGGCTCCTGGGCGCTCGCCTCAGCGGGAATGAGAGTCGCGGCCAGGATCAGGCTTGCAAGTGTCAGTCGCTGAAATCGGAGAACGTGCCGGCTCACTATAGCGATCATGGATGTAGGGTAAGCGAGTAATCAGTCTAGGTGCCCTTACGGAAGCGAATCAAGTACTCGGCGCTTCCCAAACGAATCGATGTCGAATGCGACTGCCCTGCCTTTCCCCGCTATCGCTCCGCGTACCGTTGCGAGCGCGTCGTAGTAATCGAGATATCTGAATGAAGAGATCCGCCCACCGACGAACTCGTACTTGGTCACGGCCTCCCGCCACTGCGCCATCTCATCGTTCACTCCAACATAGATATACGGAGAGAACGACTCCGCGTCTTCCCAATTGTCGGCGAAATAGACTCCGCGAACACCCCGATGCGTCAAGTGCTCGGTCACGACTCCATCGAGAGATGCGAGGAGCACAGCGTCCTGGACGATCAGGCTCGTGTTGGCGTGATCCTTATGGATGCTATGGGACCAATGAGTGATGATGTAAGCTGGCTTCACCGTGCGGATCACGTCGGCGACGTATCTGCGCACAGCTTCGTCATTCGGGATTTCTCCGTCGCGATAGGGCGCAAAGATGGTTTCGGCGCCGATCACCGAGTCCGCGGCCAACGCCTCGCGCCGCTTCTGTGCTCCGTACACGCCCGGCGAGAGTCGAGAGTTGCCTCCTTCGCCGAGTGTCATCTGGAGGATTACGATTCGATCGCCGAGCTTGCGCTGTTTGATGAGCACGGCGCCGGCGGTCAGCTCCATATCGCCAGCGTGGGCGCCGATGGCGAGGATCGTCTTCGTTGGAGCTTTCGTCACAGCTGTCGTCTGTTGCGCGTAAATCCGCGGCGTCGTGCAAAGGACGCCAACGACGACAACCAATGAAATAGAGGCGAGTCGGAGAGTCATCGCTCAAATGTGGGTCGTGGAAAGAGCGCGTGCAAAGAATTGATATGCAGCCGCGAGATGTGGTCGCCGGATGTACTCGGTTCCCAATCGCCTGCCACCGTCCAACGCCAATACTACAAGTCGCGACGCAATTCGACGGATCTCGGGATCAGCCAAACCGAGTCGCCCCGCGCGCTCGAGTAACTCTTCGCTGGGCGCGCCAATCAGCTCGGCCGCCCGGTGGGCGCTCTCCTCCTCATAGACAAGGCTGGTCACGAACACCACCGGTGCGGCGAGCGCATCGGGCTCGATCGTGTCGGCCGATCTCAGCTCGAAGAACTCTTTGGGGCGCACCTCGGGGAAGAGTGTGGAGAGATGAAACAACCAGTCTTCCCTCTTCACAGCCGGGTCATTGATCCATTCGCGAAATGGGCGATACGCCGACCCATCGCCGCCGCGCATGGCAATCGCATCGAGTGCGAAACGCAGGTATCGCTCGACGTGCGCTGCTTCGTCATAGATCATGCCCGTTCGCGAAGGGTCGAGAGTCCGCCAGAGCTGTGCGCGATAGCTTGCCCATCCCGTCGGCCTGCGCTCGTATTGCCGCGAGTTTGCGAAAAGCGCGACCACGATTGGCGCGAGTCCGTTGAGGAGCCGCCACCTGGATTTCGGATCCTCCCCTCGCTCGAGATTCATCTGGAGCGCCGCGGTCTGTCGCATCATCTGGACACCTGACGGCCCGATGGAATCGAAGTAGCGCGTCATACCGGTATAACGTTCGCGATGAAGCTGGAGCGGAACCGAATCGATGGCGTTGAACGGGTCGACTCCCAGCGCAAGGAGCTCGATTCCCGCACTCGACATTGCATCGCGGAGCATCTTCACCAGACTCTGCGTCGAGTCGATGCCCTCTGACGCGGACGGTTTGGGAGCGGTGCTGATCTCTATCTGTCCGCCCGGCTCGAACGAGATGTACGCTCCATCCGCCAGTTTCCACGACGGTGGGTCGCCGTCATTCGACTGTTCACGCCAGCCTTCGCGTCGCCCCAACTCTGACAGCGCTTCGGCCGTCGAGCCACGCGTGTCGCCGGTGGCGAGTGCGCGCGTACGGGTTGTTTTGTGAACTGGAATCAGCTCCAGCTCAAGGCCGATCGCTTGAGGATTCGCGGATCTGGTCGGAGCGAACAATCGCTGCTGGACATCTTCCAACAGCTCCGCCTCTGAGAGGCTCACGAGGCTGGCTCAGCCCTCCACGCGGGCGAGTGCCAGAGCGAAAGAGGCATCGCCGGCCGGCATCCACTTCTCGATCGAGAGACCCGACGCCGATAGCATGTCCTCGAGGATCGGGCGGTTGTACTTGTAGCTCAGCTCGGTCCGGATGCTTTCACCATTCTCGAGAGGGATCTCGCCGATCTCCGGGATCGTCACCTTGTGCGCCGTGCGAGCAACGAGGTGCATCTCCACCCGGTGATTCTCGCTACTATAGAATGCGCGGTGCTGGTAGTCACTCATCGGAAAATTTGCGCCGAGTTCGCGGTTGAGGCGCTCGAGAATATTGAGGTTGAAAGCGGCGGTCACGCCACTGGAATCGTTGTACGCCCGATTAATGATCGCCGGATCCTTAATCAGGTCCGCGCCCAGCAGGAAGCGATCGCTCGGACCCATCTCGCCCGCGATGTGGGAAAGCAATTGGATTGCCTCGTCGCGCGGAAAATTTCCGATCGTGCTGCCGAGGAAAGCAACAAGCGTCGGACTCGCGACCGGCGGAATCGCAAAAGGCTCGGTGATGTCGGATACCACGGGCGTCACTTGAACGTCCACGTAATCGGCCCGGAGCTGAAGGGCCGCGGCTTCCAGAAACTCCTTGCTGACGTCGACCGGCACGTAACACTCGGCGCATCCATTCGAGCGCATCTCGTCGATGATGATGCGCGTCTTGGTCGCACTGCCGGCGCCAAGCTCGACGAGAGAACACGGCCGCACGGCTGCGATGATCTCGGCGATCCGCTGCTCCAGCAGCGTTTTCTCCGCGCGAGTCAGATAATACTCCGGAAGCTGGGTGATCTCCTCGAACAGCTCGGACCCGCGCTCGTCGTAGAAATATTTGGGCGACAGCTGCTTCGGCGATTTCAACAGACCCTGGCGAACGTCGCGCACCATTTGCTGCCTGGAGCGGTGCACGGTATAGGGCGGTGTGCCTCCGCCGACAACGGAAACACGATTGCCGTTTTTCATGCGTCCCGCGCGCAGCGGAAGCCGCTGAAGATCTGCCGCCTGATCGGGTAATCCCAGTTTCTGAAGGTGTTGCGGATGGCGCCTGGCCGGGTCGCCCAGGAGCCGCCTCGCAGGACTTTGTATTCGGAATCGAAGAACTCTTCCGAGTATTCCTTGTACGGAAAGCTCTTGAAGCCAGGATAGCCGTTGAAGTCGCTCGATGTCCATTCCCACACGTCGCCGATCATTCCGCAGCAGCCGAGCGGGGAGATGTTGCGACGGAAAGCGTCAATCGGCGCGGTGCCGAAGGCGAGCTGGTCGATGTTCGCAGAGTGCGAGTCGGCTTTGGAGTCGCCCCAGGGAAATTTCTGGGCACGCTGTCTCGACGGGTTCCAGGATGCCGCCACTTCCCATTCGAATTCACTCGGGAGCCGCTTGCCAGCCCAGGCCGCGAACGCTTCAGCCTCGTAGTAGCAAACGTGACAGACAGGGTGCGTGGCCTCGACCAGATGTGTGATGTCCATCGAGCGTGTAACCCATCCGTCGCCTGAGCGGCTCCAGTACTTGGGAGCTACTGCCCGAGTCTCTGCCAGCCAGCGCTGGCCGCCGCTGGACCAGAACTCCTTTCGCTCGTACCCGCCGTCCTTCATGAACTCCATGTACTGCCAGTTAGCTACGGGAAAGCGATCGATCAGGAACGGAGGCAGATCAATCACATGCTCCGGTCGCTCGTTGTCGTAAGCTGCACTCCGGTCTTGTGTCCCGATCGAGACTCGTCCACCGCCGAATGACACGAGCTCGGGCCACGCGGTTGCACGCGTCGCGAAAGAAACTTTTCGCGGAGCGTGATAGGGTTCACCCTTCTTCAGCTGCAAGGTCTGAACAATCGTTTCGTTGTGCTGGTACTCGTGCTGAAGGACCATGTTGTAGACATACCCCTCACGCAGCAGCGGATTCTCGTCGTTGAATTCCACGGACTCGAGGCGATCGAGAACACGGCCGCGAATCTCCCGGAGCCGTTCCATCATTTCCGCCAGAGTCGGAAGCGCGAGCGAGGCGCGAGTTGCGCGTGGATGCTCGAACGGGTTGTAGAGCCCGGGCATCTCGGTGAATTTGATCGGGCCATCGAGGTTCTGCGTGAGCCAGAGCTCCTCGAAGTGGGCGATGTGGCCGACGTCCCAGATTATGGGACTCATCAGCGGATCGTGCTGTTGATGCAGATCCTCGTCGGACAGACCCGATACGAGCAGGAGCGTTCTCTCGCGCGCCTCGCTAAGGAGGTTCGCGATCTCCTGCTTTGAGGGAGGAGCAGAGGAGGGTTCTGGTATTGTGAGTCGGGATGCAGTCATGGAAGGAGAAACGCGGTCCGCCAATTAAGTGCAATGTTACTGCAGGACCCGAAACTTGCCAGCCGGAAGCGCGTGCCGATGTTATGGCGGGCGGTCCCCGGGTTCCCGATCTTCAATTCCAACAGCTACTTACGGCGTCCGCCGATGAAGCGCTACACTCCTGACGTACCGCCTTCATCGGGGACACACACGAATGGCCGAACAGAGAATCGCACTCGTAACGGGCGGTAACCGCGGAATTGGGCTTGAGGTCTGCCGCCAGCTGGCGGGGCTTGGCATCAGGGTAATCCTGGGATCACGTGACGCCGCGAGGGGAGTTGCCGCCGCGGGAGAACTGGTTGCCGAGCGATTGCCAGTTGAAGCGCGTCAGCTCGATGTTGCGAGTGCGAAGAGCGTCAGCGAATGCATGAACTGGGTGCGTCGTGATGTGGGCCGTCTCGACATCCTGGTGAACAACGCCGGGATCATGATCGAGGAGGGCGACGCCGATCCCATGGAAGAAATCGAGATCATTCGTGAAACGATGCAGACCAATGTCTATGGCCCATTTCTGCTTTCCCGCCTCGCCATACCCATCATGAAGAGCCGTCGCTACGGGCGAATCGTCAATCTCTCGAGCGGCATGGGCTCGCTCGCAGAAATGGGCGCCGGATACATTGCTTACAGGTTGTCGAAAGCGGGGATCAACGTAGTGACTCGAGTGACGGCGGCCGAAACGGAAGGGATGGGAATCCTGGTGAACTCGGTTGACCCCGGCTGGGTACAGACGGCAATGGGCGGGCGCGGTGCCACGCGTACTGTTAAGAAAGGTGCCGAGACTGTCGTGTGGCTCGCGACTGCTCCTGACAACGGTCCAACGGGTGCCTTCTTCCGCGATCGCAAAGCAATAGCGTGGTAGAATTGCACTCGCGAATGTTCGCGAATAGGTTTTCGGTCACCGCGTAACATGGCGAACCCCAGTACAGTTGCACTCAGTCCCTCGGGACGTCACAGCCCGCTGATCGGCTTCTTCGAGCGAGTGCCCATCATAGCAGGCAGCGCCGTCGCCATCATCGGTGCTGTGTCTTTGGCGGGCTGGGCTCTGAATCTTCCTTTCGTCACGACAATAACGACGGGCGGATATCCGATACTTCCGCTGATGGCGGTGTGCTTCGTTCTGGCGGGCGGCGCGTTAACGATGTCTGTGCGCCCGCATCGAACTACAACTCTGGATGCGGTTCAGCAAACTCTCGCCGCATTCGTCGCCACGATCGCCGGGCTTACCCTCTACGAATATCTTCGCGGCAGCGAATCCGGGTTCGACCTGCTGCTCTTCGGAGACAGAATCAAGCAGGTCTCCAGCCATCCTCCTGGCCGCATCGCGATAAACAGCGCCGGTAGCCTTCTGCTCTTCGCGCTTGCGCTGCTCTCGATCCCCCACGATCAGCGAAGGCACGATCTACGCGCGCAGATGTTCGCCACACCGGCTCTCCTGATCGCGCTGCTCGCGATCCTCGGCTATCTCTTCGGCGTCAAGGGCATGTACAGCCTGTCACAGTCGTCGGGCATGGCGCTGTGGACGGCAGTCGGGCAGCTGATACTGGGAATTGGAATTCTTGTCGCGGTGCGAGACCGCGGCGTCGCCGTCCTTCTAATGGACGACGGTCCGGGGGGCGTGCTCGCGCGGAGACTCTTGCCCGCTGCTGTGCTGGCTCCGATCCTGCTCGGCGTCATCAGAATACTGGGCGAATCGTCCGGATTCTACGAGACCGAATTCGGCGTATCGCTGTTCGCGGTCGCCAGCATCCTCACGTTCGTGGGACTGGTGCTCTGGTCAGCGCGCGTACTGCGCAACACCGACAAGGAGCGCGTCGACCTGCTCGCCCTCGAGAAGCAGGCGCGCGCTCACGCGGAGCGAGCGCGAAGCGAGGCCGAAACAGCGCGCGCGGAGGCCGAACGTGCGAACAACAGCAAGACGGATTTTCTCGCGGTGATGTCGCACGAGCTGCGCACTCCACTCACAGCGATCATGGGATACGAGGAGCTCCTTTCCGACGGCATCACGGGACCCGTGACGGAGCTCCAACGGCAGCAGCTGGGAAGAATCAACGCCAGCGCGCGCCATTTGCTCGGCCTCATCGACGAGATTCTCACCTTTGCGCGAGTGGACATCGGGCGCGAGCGGGTAAGGTACGAGTCGATGTCGTGCAACCATACGCTCGCCGATGCAGCCGCGCTCGTCGAGCCAATGGCTGCGGCGAAGAACATCGATTTCATCGTCGAGCTGCTCGACGAGGATCAGGCGATCCAGACGGACGGCACGAAGCTGCGGCAGATGCTCGTCAACCTTCTCTCCAACGGCATCAAGTTTACGGAGAAAGGGGAAGTCCGGGTCGGCCTGTCGGTCCGCAATGGAACTCTGGAAGTGAGCATTGCCGACACCGGTGTCGGGATTGCGGCCGAGAACATCGAGGAAGTATTCGAGCCGTTCTGGCAAGCCGAGCAGACCGCCACCAGAAAAACCGGTGGTACAGGATTGGGTTTGAGTGTCACGCGCAAGCTCGCGCGTTTGCTCGGCGGTGACGTGACCGTCGCGAGCAAAGTGGGAGTGGGTACGACTTTTCTGTTGACGCTACCGATGAAGGCGCCGGCGGGCGAGACGGTTCGCCGCCGCGACACGCCGACGACACCCACGAATCCAGTTCACGCGCTTCAAACCTAGCTCGATCGCTTTGCTCCGAGCGCGTTCATCAGCGGAGCGATCTCGTCGGACAGCTCTCGCGCCAGAAAACCTACCGGACCTATTCGCCGTTTGAGCCGGTTTCCGGCGGCGCCGTGCAGATACACCGCCCAGACCGCCGCCTGATCGAGCGTCGCACCACGAGCGAGTAACCCAACGATTGCTCCCGCGAGAACGTCTCCCGAGCCGGAGGTTGCGAGCCCGACTTCGCCCTCGGTGTATCGAAACATCTCGCCGTATGGCGTGGCGATGAGCGTCTCGGGGCCTTTGAGAGCGACAACGACATTGAGATCTTTCGCGACAGTCATTGCCACGCCGAGCGGATCTGCCTCGACGCTGGCTGTCTTGTCACCGGTGATCTTTGCCATCTCGGCCATGTTCGGCGTGAGGACGACCCGGGTTTCTTCGGTGAATCGGTAGCGGCCGTCGCGCAGCGCGCTCAAAGCAAGGGCGTCGATCACGATCGGCTTGTCGGCGATTCGACGAATCGCTTCGTCCATGAAGCCCCGAGTCGCCTCCGCGTTCAGCATCCCCGGACCGATGAGAATTGCATCGGCGCCCAGGGCGTAATCGGCAGCGCGGCTTCCAGATTTCCGGTCGAGGAATCCATCGCCCGATTCCGAAAGCGAGAAGACGCGTGCTTCGGGCAATGCGACGCCAAGCGAAGTAGCCGCACTCCGTGGTGCCGCGAGCTGGAGCTTGCCGGCGCCCACGCGCAACGCAGCGACACCTGCGAGGAGCAGCGCGCCGGGAACTTCAGCCGCGCCACCGATGACCATTGCTACTCCGTGATCTTCCTTGTCCGCCGACGAACCAGGATGCGGCAACTGCCACCGCCGGAGAAGTGGGGCAGTAACGGCAACTGGCCGTTTGCTAGCGCGCGCCAAATGTCGCGTCCGGCTCCGATGTCACGGGAGCGCCGGCTTCTTCGAGAGGCGCAACGAAGTTGTAGAGCTTGAGACGCACGTTACCGCGGGGTCCGAGAGTCTCATCGTGCTCGTAAAGAGTCACGGAACAGTTTGCGATCTCGGCCTTCTTGTCAATGGCGAGCACTTCCGTCTCTGTGAGGTGCTCGAGTATGTAGCGCATGCAAAGCACGACCACCGCGTGGCAAACGATGAGGACGCGCTGACCGCGGTAATCGCGGGTGATCATCTCGGTCGCGCTGCGCAGCCGGAGGATGACGTCGCACCAGCTTTCTCCTCCGGGAGGACGGTGGTAGAACTTTCCGAGCAGGCGGCGGTGCTCGGCCTGCTCGGGGAACTGCTCCTGGACTCCGATGTGGGTGAGCCGGTCCAGAATTCCAAACTCTTTCTCGCGGAATCGCTCATCGACGAGGAACGAGTAGGAATCTTCGGGGATTCCCGCGGTCTTGACGATGAGGGCGGCGGTATGGCGCGCGCGGAGATATGGGGAGGTCAGAACAACGTTGGGACGATCCTCCGGCGGCAGTGTCCGGAACCAGTTTCCGAGCGCGATCGCCTGGCGTTCTCCAAGCTCGGAGAGTGGCACATCGACGTCGCGGATGCGGAGGTCGATCACCGACTCGCCCGCCTCCAGCGCCGCGTCGCGCGCGACATTCCCCGCTGATTCGCCGTGGCGGACGATATAGAGGAGGTCCGGCCAGATCTGGTTTGGCTTCACGCGCGGAAACAGGTCAAGGAGCGTACCAGTTCCCGTGTCGAGATGGCATGCACCTGTGGTGCGAACCTTGTAGCTGGCTCCGGCATGAGATCAGCGCCCGAGCAGCACGATCCCGATTGGCCGCGTTACCCGGAGACAATTCTCAGTTTTTCCACGACGCCGGCTGTGGAAATCGATCTGCGGGAGATTCCATCAGAGAGCGCGCTTGCCAAGCTCGAGGCGGCGGGATTCGGCCAACCCTTCGCGGTACTGACCGCATTTGATCCCCGCGGGCGCGATCTCTCGCCGGCGGAAAATGAAAAAAGAAGACGCGAGCTGGATCAACGACTGACAATGGAGGGTTACAAGTTCGCGCACGTGGACGCGTGCTCTCCCGATCGCTCGCACTGCGAGCCCAGCGTCGCCGTGGCGATGCCTCAAGAGAAAGCCATCGACCTCGCGCGTGAGATGGAGCAGGTAGCGATTTTCTGGTTCGACGGGAGGCGCTTCTGGATCTTCGGCGTCGTTGTAGAAACGGATCCGTTAATGCTGCCGCGCAGTTTGTAAAGCTGAGTGGGAACTGCAACTTAAGACTACCTGCCGGGGGCCGTCAGCGTGACAGTTGATGGCTGCGGGCACAGATGAAATGCCTGGAGTGTGACTAAACCCGTACTCTGAATCAGCCCGTCTTTGCCTCGAAGGAGTTCATTTGTCTATCGAATCAAAGATGCATTCGAGAAATGTCATTTCCCCGGTTTTATCCAATCCTCGTATACTCCTGTCCATGAAATACGGTCTAAAGTTTCTGCGGAGTGCGTCCACAATCATAGGATGTGTCACGCTGGTAGGTGCCTGTCATCCAAAGGCGCCGGTGCAATCAGCCGAGGCGAGCTCTACGAGCTCCTATGGGGTTCGCCCTCACCCGGATTCCATAACGACCTTGATCAAATCACTCCGAAGAGTCGGCGGCCACTTCGATCCCCCTACTCCGGTCAATTTTGCGGAGTTTGTGGGAGACCATTCTGACTTTCACAGGTTCGAGGAGTTTAGAGAGTCGGCCGCCTTAAGGTTGGCCGATTGTATCGACAACACACTACCAACCTCTACCACCTATCGTGGGAAAGCAGTGGCCCTTGGATACATGTGCTACACTGCGCTTAGGCACCTCATTTATTATGAGCCGCCCTACGACGAGACTAGTGGTGCAAGTCAATGGAAAGGGTTCCTTAATGAACCAAATGCGAACCAGAATGCCGCGAGGCAAGCGAAAGCCGCTTGGTTATCGGTTATCCGGGCCGATCTCTATCACTTCTTGTATTGAAGACGCTCGGATCTGAACAAAAACCGCCCGGAGCCATCAACTGTGAAGCCGATAGCCCCAGGCAGGTAGTCTTCAGTTGCAGTTAAGAAACTAGGTAACCGGCTTGTATCTATACCCGTATGCCCCGCCCTTCGCCGACGTGATCTTGAACGTTCCGGACTTTTTCGGCGCCACCGGCCCGACAGTCGTCGTCTCCGTTGAGATCACGGTCCCGGCCTTGTCGAGTATCTCCACGTTCACAGTGTA
>DASWGL010000487.1:0-2401 GCA_036393735.1 Gemmatimonadaceae bacterium
GCTTGGCTGGGCCGGAGTTGGAGTGCTCTCAGCCCCACCACGCGATCGTTCACGCAGGGGCGGCTGTCGTGCACGTCATCTCTGGCCCGAAAAGATCACTTCTGCGGAAAATAGCTCCAGATCTTGGGCGCTTCGTGCATGGTCATGATCTTTTGGTATTCCGGATCGTAGATCTCGATGATCCTGTATGTTCCGGACGTCACCCAATCGCCCTCATTGAAGTTAATCGGACCGGCGGGGTCCGTCGGCGGCAATCCCTTCTTTCTCTCGATCGTCAACGACTGGATGAACACCTTTCCCCAGCCTAGCCATTTGTCGTTCGACGTTCTCTCGAACAGGTAGACTCGCACGGGATCGAGCTGGAAATTCCTGGCGGCAGACTTGTCCCGGAACGAGAAGATTTTTCCGTCCACGTCCTTCAGAGTCACCGGGTTTTTCTGATGCCTTTCGATGTTGAGAACGTCGGACGGGAATCCTTCGTCCTTCGTCAAAAGCAGCGTGTCGTTTATTTCATAGAAACATCCCATGGGCGTAACTCCTCCGTTTGATTCAACGACAAGAATCCATTTCGCGTTCTCGGGATCGCCGCGTCAGAGGACGCGGAAACAGGGGCCGTAATTCCCGCGTCCTTTTGCGATCTCCGTGGTCATGAGAGAGCGGGCGAGCTCGGTCAGCCCGAACATCATTTCGATGGCGTGCACGAGCGCCGACTGGTCGCCATGCTCCCAGACCACCTGCAGCTGATGGAGCAGCTGGGTGAAGGACTCGTCGAAGCCGTTGATCATCTTCCACACCGGGGCCGGAACGTCCTTCTGCAGGTACCCGCCCTTCGGAACGACCGCCACCGGCCAGGCCTCGGGGAAATCGACGGCGTCGCCTTCGAAGGCCGGCTCGCCGTTGGCGAAACCACTGAGCCGCTTGCGGTGCTTGATCTCGAGGAAGCGATAGTAGTGCGCCAACTCGTGCGTGTGCGTGACCTCCGGCGAGGCCTCGGATCCCTCGCCCTGGTCCAGAATGAGGGCGATGGCGCGTTCCACGCCGGCGAGGTCCACCATCACCATATGTGCAAGCGGACCGCTGACCTGCCGTTCGGTGGACAGCTCCGGCTTTATGGTCTGGAATTCGTGCAGGATCGCCTCATAGAACGCGCCGATCGTTTTGTAGCCTTTTCCTTGCCCGGGAGTTTCGGGACCGTTGCCCGTGGACGGCGCTTCGATCGCAATGAACGTGTCGAGCGAAGCGTCGGACAGACCGCTGAGCGAAACGACGAGCTCCGGATGCACGCCTCCGGGAATCCGCCCCGGGTAGCTCGGGACCATCAACGGATCGTTGATTTGCGGCACGCACCCCAGCGCAGTGAGCATGTTGCAGGCGAGCGCCATGTGCAGCATCTCCTCCTGCACGACGTTGCGGATCGACGCCGCCACCGGGTGCATCTGGTCCTTGATCGACCACAGCGCGGATAGATACGGAGGGATCGTCGAAAACTCGACGGACACCGCCGACTGAAGCGCGAACTCGAGCCATTCCGGACCGCGTTGCTTCTCCGGCTGCTCCAGCAACGGCGAGATGCGCGCCAGGTGGTGTAGTTCGGAAAATAATTGCTGCTGCGTGATCATGGCGTTTGCGAAAGAAGATGATCGGTCAGTTTCAGCGTCACCGCGACGAGGGTAGGCGTCGGATTGACCGCCGCGCATGTCGGATGGACCGCGTTCGAGCATACGTACAGGTTGTCCGTACCGAAGATCTTCAGGTCGGCATCGACAACGCCTTCGCTCGGATCCCTGCCCATTCGACATGTCGATGAGGTGTGGTGCCCATCCTGCGTGCCCACCTGCATATCCGCATCCTGTACGACGTATCCCATCGCCTTGATGACCTTCGCCATCAGTTCGAGTCTCGCGGCGGCACGCTCGGCGGCTTTGGGGGATTGGGTGAAATCGATTCTGGTGCGCGGCAAGCCGAAGCGCGTGACTCCCTCGCCGGGGGTGAAACGATTGTGGTACTCCCCGAACTGCTCCATGTAGGCCGATAACTGGGTTTGGCGCGGCCCGGTAATGATGGCATCGATCTGGGCGCGGCTTTTGCCCGCGATCATGTACTCGGCGATATCGACGTTCGGCACGCCCGCGGTCTTCATCAGGAAGATCTTCCCGTCCGCCTGATACTTCTCCGTGTCGTACGTGCGCGACATCAGAGACGGAAAGTCGAACTCCTGGATCCAACGCTCCTCGTTCTTGGGCTTGGTTCCGGCGACAGACAGGAACGGATGCGCGACCGGAAAGCGGCCGACCAGATCGTTGTCGTTGCCGATGCCGTGCTCCCAGTACTGGCTGGTGGACATCATCAACAGCTTCGGCACCTCGTAGGCGCCGGCGCAGAGGATGACCCGGTCGGCGCT
>DASWGL010000488.1:0-17386 GCA_036393735.1 Gemmatimonadaceae bacterium
GACTGGATCGCCGCCAAAATTCCCAGTACCGGTGCCAGGCACGGCCGGATCGTTGGTGTACTTGGTTACTCCTGGTATGAATCCGTCCGGAACCGTAGGCGTCCAGGTCTTGCCCCCATCAAAGGTCGCGTTGACCGCGCAGCCATCGTTGAAGTTCCAGTCATTGGCACCGACGATGAAGTTCTGCGGGTTGGCCGGGTTGACGGCGATGGGAGTTTCATTCTGAGCCGTCGTGTCGTTTCCGACGTCGACCACGAGAGCTCCGGAGGCGGCGAGCTGGGCACCCCGAGCCAGGTTGGGAGCAGTCGGGCGGTTCGATTGACTGTCCTCGCAGGCCGCGAGGACAAACACGGCCAGCAGCGCTGGGTAGGCGACGTACAAGCGCATTGGTGAGATCTCCACAATTGTGTTAGAAATCTTCGCCCCAGAAACAACGGCAGCGAAACGTGAGGATAAGTGCGTCCTCGCGTCGCGTCCGTGATCTGAGGAAGTTTGGGAGGACATATATGTCGCACCGGTTCGGGTTTCCGCAATCCTATCCGGATGCGAGCGGGCGGCAGTTGGTGTTCGCCGACCGTTAGCGCGGCACTATCGCGCGAACCAGTAAGTCGCCTTCAGCAGGAAAACGTTGCTCGGGCGCCCAAAGATCCCTCGCGTTTCGCGGCCCGTGCGGAAATCACCCTCGAACGGCAGGAAGTCTTCGCGTTGCTGCTGCCAGACGAAGAAAAGCGCCGAACCGGGCCGGTATTCCCAGCGCACCACCGCATTTCCCCGCAACGAGTGCGTCCGGAAATCGGGATTGCCGATCGAGAATGAAGGCGCTAAGCCCGGACCATCCGGATCTACCGTATAGGAGCGCGTCTTCCCCGTCGCAGGATCGGGCACCGGCGTGATCGTGCTGCCGTTGTCGCTTCCGTAAACCAGGTACTCTTGCGTTCCCGGTTTCGCCAACTCCTTGAAGCCCTTGAAGCGTCCCGCCGAGGCAAAGGGCTGTGCGTAGAGCTGGAACGAGAGAAGCGGCGTCAGCGTCCATTCCACTCGGGTCGTCGCTGAAAGCGTCGTCTGGAACAGACTGCCGAACACGTATCGCCGTCCGTAGGTCGACGTTGCCACCGGATCGGTCGCGGCACGAACGAATTGTATGGTGTTGTGATAATGTGTGAGATCCGGCGATATCGTCACGTGAACCGACGAGCTTGGACGGATGTCGACGCCGGGACTGATCTCTTTCGTGTAACCGTGCGCCTGATCGACGTAATAGTTCGCGAACAAATTGTAGGAGACAGCTGAACGCGGGCTGCTATTGATCTGCGTCCAGCCTCCCCACTGCGTCGGCTGCCTGCCACGCGGGCCTCCGCGAGTGAGACGATCGTCGATCGCGCTCGGATCGTACTCACCACCGGCGTAAACCGTCCAAAGGTTCGTGAAGCTCAGCGTTATCTGGTTGAAGAAACTCGTCCAGAGCTTGTCGCCGCCGTAGTTCCAGGCGTGGTTGGTGCCGGCGAACAGGTTATAGCTCCTGAGAAACTTCCCCGCCTCGAGGTTATTGTAAGACCCTCCCGCACCGATGTTTCGGTAATCAACGCGACCCATGAACCCGAGATCATTCACCTCGAATCCCGGGCTGATCGATTTCGCGGTTGCGGAGAATGACCAGGTCCCCGATTTGTTGAGGCCAAGCTTGGCCGAATAACCGCCGAGCGAACTGGCGGTCGTGTCGACGGAGAGATAGTCGGCGTCGGGGCGCTGGTAATAGCGCGCGCTCGATTGCTGAGCATTTCGGATCACGGCTCTTGATCCTTCGATGAGAGACCTCGATAACGCTCCCGTCAGCTGCCACTGTTTTTTTGCCCAATTATGCTCGAAATCGACGCTGCCAACGTCAGCGCCTGAGCGAAGCAGGTTTTTGAAGGCGCTATCGCTCACATCGCGATTCACGGCTGTGCCGCCGAGCCCGAGAAGGGTTTGACCGTCGCGGAAGTCCCGGCGCACCCGTCCCACGAAATAGTTTGTGAGCGGCTCGACCGGAGTTGACGACTCGACGTTCGCGCCGTCGATCACGCGTGCTTTCTCCTCGGCGGTAAGCGCGTTGAGCACTCCAACCGTCCACGCTCCCACCTTTCCGGTCAGCTTGCCAGCGCCAATGATCGTTGTCGCGTCGGGTGCATCCACGAATTGTCCGTTGACGAAACGCTGCGGGGGTCTCCCGATTCGGCGAGAATAGAATATCTGCTGACTGCCGTATGACGGTCCACCGTTGACGGATCCGATGTTGAAAATGTTCGCTCCCTCGACGAAGAACGGGCGCTTCTCGGGGAAAAACGTCTCGTACGCCGAGAGGTTGACCACCGCGGGATCTACTTCGACCTGACCAAAATCAGGATTGACAGTGGCGGTGAGAGTGAGTCCGCTCGGAAGTCCGTACTTGAGATCAACGCCTGCCGAGGGCTTGGTATCGTTGGGCCAATAGAACGGATTCGCGGGATCACCAGGCGCGCGGGTCAGCTTGGCGCTCGCGTACGGCATCACTTCGAGACGACGCGGAGTCGGGATATCCACTATTCCTGCCAGATCGCCCTCGAACGAGACGAACCCTGGATCCGTTTGCTTCCACGGAGACCAACTATCGCGCTCGTTTCGGCGGGCAATGTCGCGCATGATCTGAATTCCCCAAAGACGTTCGACCCCGTTCTGGGCTCGTTGAAAACGAAGTTGAGAGAATGGGATGCGGTACTCCGCCGTCCAGCCTGCGGAATCCACATTGGTCGCGACCTGCCAGACGGCGTCCCAATTGAGGTCTTCACCCTTGTTGTCGTCGAACTCCAGAACATCCTTCTGCACGGCCCGGGGGTTCACCGAGAAGCGGAACGACGTGCGGCGATCGTGGTAGGAGTCGACCATCACGTGCAGCCAGTCCGAATAAATCCCGGACGCATCGCGCCGAGCGAGTTGGGCGGCGATCGAGTCAGGACGAGAGTCGAACATCCGCACTCCGACGTAGAGTGCATCGTCGTCGTAGAGAACCCGGACTTCGGTTGGGTCGGTGGCCTTGGCTCCGACGTTGGGATAGCTCTGGGTGAAGTCGCCCGATGGAACCGCCGCCGCCCACGCCGGCTCGTTCAATTTTCCATCGATGTTGATGGTGCCGGTGGAACGGCTGGCGCGCATGACGCGAACCGCCGACGCTGGAGGCGGCGATGTCGAAGAGGCGGGCGGTTGCCCCGCTGGCTGACCCGGATACGAAGGGTTCTGTGCGGCGACCGAGGTTGAAGCGGCGAGAACTGTCAATACAGCGAGGCACCGGAGCGCACGACGAATGACCATTGGATCGGAACGGGTTGAAGTGGCGGGCGATGCTTCTTGCCGTCGCCAGATTTAGACAGCCCTACGGTTGTAAGGGTTGGGTTATGACGCCGATTTAGATCGGAATTGATGCCTATTGCTTCTTCAGCTCGGTCCGCTCTTTCGGCTCGGTCCGTTCCTTTGACTCGGTCCGCTCCTTCGCCTCGGCCCGTTCTGCTGGCGCGGTGGGCACTTTGTTCGATCCCGCGCTCCCTTGTCCGCCGCCGGTAATGCGACAAGCGGCAGCCGGATCGCTTTCGAAATTCCGAATGATATCTTTGGACTTGCGCAGCTGCGCCGCGGTACCTCGCACCGTGATAGCCGAGATGCCGGATTTGGGAACATAGTAAAGGCTGCCACGCGTGCGGAGATAGGGATCGATGATGTCCGCTGCCTGCTGCGGCGAAAGACATGAGAGCGGAATCGTTTCCGTGAGCAATGTCGACGTTGTTGGCCCATCGCTTCGCATTGCGGGAAGGATCAGGGTCGCCGCCGTGAACCAGATCGTAACCACGAGCGCGGCGCCACTCAGCATCACGACTACACGCCCCACGCGTCGACGGTGCGCTGTGGTCACGGCGGTTTCCGCGAGAGTGATCGGATTGCTCATCGGCGGAAGGTTGTTGAGCACATTGGCGGCGTTGTATTCCCTGTCGCGGAGAAGCGTCGTGAGACGCGAGCAATCCGGACAAGTAGCGCAGTGCTGTATCACCGCGGAATCGCCAGCCATCTCCCTCAGCGAGCCGGTAGCGAGCTCTGAAAGGCACTCTTCGCAAGTCATCGGGAAAGCTCACGGTAGCTCGGGTGGGTCGCGAGCAGGCTCTCCCGGATGGCCTTGCGCGCTTTAAAAAGATTGGCTCTCACCGAGACCGGCTTCATTCCCGTCCGCTCGGCGGCTTCGGCGGGCGAGAATCCCTGCAAATCGACCAGTTCGAAAATCTCTCGCTGGCGACGAGGAAGCTCGGTGAAAAGCTCGCGGATCACGCTGGCGGCGCGCTCGCGATCTACGCGCCCACCGGGATCGGTCGTGTAAACGTCGCGGAGCGGCTGGGCCGCGGGCGAGAGCGCGAGACGGCCACGACGCCTGCGCGTTCGCCGCATCTGCGTCGCGGCCCTCCTGGTAATCCTGTACAGCCAGGCGTCGAGCGGGCCGTCGGAACGATACTGGCCCAGCTCGCGATACGTCCGAACGAAAACTTCCTGGGTGATATCCTCCGCCTCATCGGGATCGCTGGCGAACATCAGCGCCCAGCGGAATACCGCTGGCTGAAAGCGCGTGACGAGAGTCGTGAACGCGGAATCGTCCCCTGAGGAAGCGAGCGATGCCAGCTGCGCGTCGAGAGCGTACACAGCCCGATCACGGTACGTTGGACTCGCGCCGCGACCCCCGCTCTTATCGAATCGGCTGACGCTCATTGTGAGGGGAATATATGGTTGCGTGGGCACTGCGTCCGAGCTTGCGAACACGCGACATCTCCGGAGACTCGTCCGAATAGATGATGTCACCAGTGCCTGCAGCGTTTACTCGCCAGGCTGGTTTTAGTGAAGACTACAAGAGCGAGCGGATCCAGCCTCCGTCGACCGCGATCGAGCTGCCCGTGATGTAGCTCGCGCGCTCAGACGCTAGAAAGGCGGCAAGGGCGGCGAGCTCGCGCGGCTCGCCAAGCCGGCCCATCGGAATCTCCTTTTCCCATTTGGCGAAGGTGTCGTTCGCCGTAGCGCCGGATCTCCCACCGGCGGCACGAGCGAGCTCCTCGACACGATCGGTGCGCGTGTAGCCCGGCATGATGTTGTTCACCGTCACCCTGAACGGCGCGACCTCGTTGGCGAGTGTGCGCGCGAATCCAGTCACCGCCGCGCGCAGGCTGTTGGAGAGCATCAGTCCGTCAATCGGCTGCTTGACCGCGATCGACGTCACGTTGAGTATCCGTCCCCAATTTCTCTCTTTCATTCCGGGCAAAAGAGCGCGCGCCAGTCCGACGGCGCTCGCCAGAAGCAGGCGTGTGGCCGCATCCCACATTTCCGCGGTCAGGCTCTCGAACGGTCCGCTCGGTGGTCCGCCCGAGTTCGTGACGAGAATGTCGACCTTTCCGTACTTATCGAGCGCCGTTTTCGCGACGCGATCGATTCCCGATTGCCCAGAGACATCGGCCGAAACATCGACGACGGTAACGCCTGAGCTCTTACGGATCGATTCTGCCGTCTGACGAAGCGCATCCTCGCCACGCGCACAGATAACGAGATTTGCTCCTTCAGCCGCCAGCTCTTCGGCGATCGCGCGACCGAGACCTTTACTGCTGGCGGAGACCAGTGCGACCTTGCCGCGAAGACCGAGATCCAAGGTCAGCGCCTCAGGTAATCGTCTTTCTTGTCCAGCCAGTCCTGCCGTGGCGGACTGAAGACATCGACGTCGAGAGTCTCCTCGAGTGCCTCGGCCTTGTGCGGCACATTGGAAGGGATGAGCAACACCTCACCCGCGTGAACCGTGATCTCCTCCGCTCCGTCGTCGCCGATCCAGAACTTCAGAGCGCCCTCGAGGATGTAGGTGAGCTGCTCGTTCTCGTGCGAGTGTTTCGGCACGATGCAACCTTTCTTCAGGTACACGTGCGCGAGCATCATGCGATCGCCCGTAATGAGCCGGCGCTCAAGCATATCGGACACCCGCTCCTTTTTCATCGAGTCCCAGCGGTAAAACTTACATTCGTTCTTTGAAGCCATCAGCGCTCCTTCTTCTCCGTCATCGGGATGTGGCCTTGCGATCGTAGACGATTCGCCCGCCGACGATTGCGTAATCTATCTTCGCGTCGCGGATCGTCTCCGGCGCGACTTTCGTCAGATCGCGATCGATGATCACAACGTCGGCCAGCTTGCCCGGCGCTAGCGATCCCTTCTCGCGTTCTTCGAAGGATGCGTAGGCCCCGCCGGTGGTGTAAGCGCGCAACGCATCTTCGACCGTGATTTTCTGCTCTGGAATCCAGCCGTCGGGATGTTTGCCGTCAAGCGTTCTTCTCGTAACTGCTGCATAAATGCCTTCCAGCGGAGTCGCGGGCGCGACCGGCCAGTCACTTCCGAAGGCCAGCCTGGCACGCGTGTCCCGGAGAGTGCGAAACGCGTAGGTCGTTCTTGCCCGCTCGGGACCGATGACCTTTTCCGCCCAGCGCCCGTCGTCGATTGCATGGTACGGTTGCACGCTCGGGATCACACCCAACTCGCCGAAACGAGGTATGTCCGACGGTGCGATGTGCTGCGCATGCTCGATTCTGAAGCGCCGGTCGCGCGTGCCATTCTCGCGCTCCACCCGCTCGAAGATGCCGAGCTGGAGATTGATAGCGCGATTACCGATCGCGTGTACGATGACGTGCAGATTCGCTTTGTCGGCGTTGGACGTCCATGAGTAGAGATTCTCCGGCGTGTTGACGAGCAACCCGCTATCGCTTGGTGCATCGGTGAACGGCTGCATCATTGCCGCCGTGTGCGAGCCGAGCGACCCATCGACGAATCCCTTGAGCCCCCCGATGCGCAGCCATGAGTCTCCCCGTCCGCGCGCCGCCACGGTGTCGCGTAGTCGAGCCCATGTGGAAAGAGGCACAGCGGCGTAAATTCGCGTCCGCAATTCTCCAGCGCGGTGCGCGCGCTCGAACACCGCGAGATCCGACCACGTCCCCATGTGGTCGACGGATGTTACGCCGCGCTCGTTCGCGTAAGTCATCGCCGCATCGAGGGCGCGATCGAGCATCGCCGGACCTGGATCCGGAACCGCCCGATCAATCAGCTCCTGCGCGTTGTCCTTGAAGATTCCGCTCGGCTGTCCGGAAGCATCGCGGGTGATCGTGCCGCCTACTATGTCGCCCCCCGACATCGGCACCCCGGCGGCGTGCATCGCCGCAGAGTTGGCGAGTGCCATGTGGCCATCGAGGCGGTTGATCCAGACGGGATTGTCGGGCGTGACTGAATCGATCCATGAACGCCGCGGCAGCTCTCCGCCCCAGTTCTGATGATCCCAATCCCCGCCCGTGATCCAGGTTCCTCGGGGTACAGTCGCGGCGAAAGCCTTAATGCGCGAGATAAACTCAGATGGAGTTCTCGCGTCGCGCAGCTGCACCGACGCGAGATTCATCCCGCCGGCGAGAAAGTGTACATGCGAGTCAATGAATCCAGGAACGACCATGCCACCACGCGCATCTATCACCTTCGTCTGCGGGGACACGCGAAGCCGAATCTCGGATGTCGATCCAACAGCCGCAATCCGGTCGCCGCTCAGCGCGACCGCCTCGGCCCACGGTTTGTCCGGTTCGCCCGTCCAGACGATGCCGTTCACAATGGCGATGGTGTGCGGGTCCTGATTGTTTGTCATCGACGTCGCGCAGGCGAGGAAAAGGGCGCAGCTCGAGAGAGGAAGGTAAAAACGCACCGCCAAAAGCTAGCGAAAATCTTTCAGCGTGAGAGAGCTCTTCAGTGGAATCAGTTTCCGCGATTCTGGCCGAGCGTCCTATAAAAGACGAGACGAAGCGACGTACGCCATCAAATCCGCGCGCATCGTGCACTGATAGTCGAAAGAACCACAAACCGAGAAGGAAAAATGAGACTGACAACACATCGAAATGCGGTTATCGCGTTTGCGGCAATTGCGAGTCTGACAACGGCAGCGAGAACTGCGCAAGCGCAGCTACCGAAGCTATCGGAGTTTCACCCGTCGCTCTACGGCTCGACCGAGCTCGATACGCGCCACAGTCAGTTTTACTTGCTCGGCGTGTACGTCGGCATGGGCGGGCTCGGGTGGTCGCCATATTTCAACGCCAACGCATACTCGCTTCACTACCGGCTGATCCGCGACGTGCCTGCCTCGGCGAGAACTCTTTCGGCAGTGTCGCCGACGCTTGGGATGGCATACGCTGGTCGTAACAACGGGGTGTCGTTCGGTGCGGGGTACACGTGGGTTCAACATCCTGACGCTGGCGCGCCTGGAGCTGAAGGAGGCGGAAGCAACGGCACCTCGGCCAGTGTCGGCGCATACCATAACGGAGCGGGCAGGCGCGCGATGCACACGCAGCTGCTTGCGAACTACAACTTCGGAAGTCAGTACGCGTGGGCGCGCGGCCGCGCCTCGGTCCCATTCGGGCATTCAAGCAGGCACCCCGCGCGAATCGGCGCCGAGGTAGTCGGGCAGGGCGGCGGAAAAGATCCGGCGAAGAGCAATTCCTTTCAGGCGGGACCAACCCTCGAATACTCCTGGACTCCGCAGCTCAGGACGACGGCAGCGGCTGGATATAAGTCGGTCGGTGGTGCACGCTTCGCAAGCAGAGAGTCAGCGCCCTATCTCAAGCTCGAGTTCTCGTATTCGCCGTGATCGACGAACGCGGTTAGCGCGCCAGCATTTTCTCGAGTTGCCCCTTCACCTGTGACCACTCCTCGTCGAGGATGCTGTAGTAGATGCTGTCCCGGTAACGCCCGGTCCACATCAGCGTGTGCTTCCGAAGAATCCCCTCCTCTTTCGCTCCGATGCGCAGCATTGCCTTGCGCGAGGGCGCGTTCAGCACGTCGGTCTTGAGCTCGACTCTGACGCAGCGAAGCTTCTCGAATGCGTGCGTCAGCAACAGATACTTCGCTTCAGTGTTGATGGCGGTCCGCTGCCACGGACGGGCGAGCCACGTCCAGCCGATCTCGATGCGGCGGTTTGGACCATCATAGTTACCGAAGCGAGTGCTTCCGACGACCCGTCCCGAGGATCGCTCGATCGTGACGAAGGGTAGACTCGTTCCCTCGCGCTGGAGCGCGAGCGCGGATTCCATGTAGCCTCGCATCTCCTCGCCGGTCCGAATCATGACGATAGTAAGACGCCATATCTCCGGATCGAGCCCGATTTCAGTCAGCTGCGCGTGGTGCTCGAGCGTCATCGGCTCGAGACGCACGAAGCTCCCTTCGAGGACTACCGGCTCGAGGGCGGAGTTTGCTCGCGACACTCAGCTCGGGGGAGGAACTGGAGTAGGTGGAGCGGGCGGAGTCAGCGGAACCACCGGATGCTTCAGATGGAATCCTGTCGCCTCCTGGTACGCCCGCGCGACGGCCAGCACCTTGGGCTCCTCAAACAGTCCGCCCAGGAACGTGAGCGAAACGGGAGTGCCATCGTCTCGAAACCCGTTCGGTAGGATCACGGCGGGGTGTCCGGTGAGGTTCGTGGCGACAAGCTGCGCCAGATTCGCGGCACCAGTCGGCGTCACGATCACATCGACGGTGCGCATGAGATCGTCCCACTTCTGAATCGCGATGGAGCGCAGGCGATTGGCGTTGACATAGTCGACGGCGGGAATGAAGCGCGACGTCCGGAACGTGTTGGGCCAGTCGAACTTCCCCTGCTGGACGAGCTCGTTATCGCTATTCGATCTCGTGAGGTCGTCGAACGCTGCCGCGGCTTCGGCTGTCAGGATGATTCGCATTGCGTCGTACGGAACATCAGGCAGGTCGACTGGAATCAGATTGATCCCGAGCCGCTTGAATACATCGAGCGCGGCATCGTCGAACTGTTTCGTCGCGTGCAGGGTCCGCTTGGCATCTGTCGGGTCGATCTGCGGTGTGTCGAACGCGGACTTCACGTATCCGACGCGCAGCTGCTTGGGCGAGAGGTGCGCATCCCAGTGATACGGCGCTGAAATGACGCTATTGTCCTGACCGTCCGGTCCGTAGATCGCGTCGAGCACAATCGCGCAGTCCTCGACGCTGCGGCAGAGGGGACCGAGCTTGTCCATCGTCCATGAGAGCGCCATCGCCCCCGTGCGCGGTACTCGGCCAAACGTGGGCCTAAGCCCGGTAGTCCCGCAGCGCGTCGATGGGGAGGAGATCGATCCGAGCGTCTCACTTCCGATCGCGAACCCGACGAGTCCCGCGGCCGTCGCTGACGCGGGACCAGCTGACGACCCGCTCGATCCCTGATCGACCTTCCACGGATTCTTCGTCGTGGCGCCGAACCAGATATCGCCCTGTGCGAGCTCACCGAGTGTCAGCTTGGCGACGAGAACAGCACCGGCAGCGTCGAGCCGCTGCACAACGGTAGCGTCGGCGTCAATCGTCTGCTCCTTGAATGGGCCGGCGCCCCACGTCGTCTTGTAGCCGCGGACGGCGAGGAGATCCTTCGCGCCCCACGGAATCCCGTGCAGCGGACCACGGTAGTTGCCGCGCCTGATCTCTGCGTCGGCGGCGTGCGCCTGAGCGAATGCCCGGTCCTCCGTAAGAGAGATCACACATCTCAGAACCGGATCGTACTTCTTGAGTCGCGCGAGATACATCTGCGTCAGCTGAACGGAAGTGACGCGCCTGCGACGCACCAGCTCCGACAATTCCGTCACGGGGAGGAACGCGAGCTCGTCGAGATCGGCCGGAACAGCACGGTGAGCGACCTTGTTTCTCACCATCGGCCGGCGTGCCTCGGGCGCGATCTTTTTCCCCGGAGGCAGCGGGTCGAACACGATGGCGGGACTCACTGAATTGGGCAGCGGGACCTTGTGCAGCGCCTCGATTCTCTGCTCCTGCTGCTTTAGGCCATCGAGCATCAACTCCCGCTCGGCCGGATCGAAGTGGATTCCCGCCACTTCCTCCGCGCTGGCGATGGTGTCGACAGTGATCTCCGCGCCGGCGGCAAGCTTCGCCCAGAGCACGCCGGGGAAGAGCGTCGAGCCGAGGCCGACGCCCGCGAAGTAGCCCATGAAATGGCGACGGTCCACGGCTGGAATCATGTGTGAAACTCCTCTCGGATTCTCTAACTGCAACTGAACGGGTGCGAGTCATCAGTGGCACAGGTGCGAGTCTTCAGTTCACGACGCCCGGACTTCACCAAGCGCCATTCTTGCCACAGGCAGTGGATATAACCGAGCGGCAATAAGTCCGGGCGTAGTGAACCGACAACTCACCACTACGCCACGGACGACTCGCACCCGTTCAGTTGCCGTTCTTAATTCAGTCCGAAGAAATGCATTTTGCTAGACCTGCGATTTGGAGAACGCGGGCTCGCCGTCGAACTCCTGGAGCTTCTCGATGTGCATCCAGCGGTGCCGGGCGCCTATCGTGCCGAGCAGTGCAAGAATCTCTACGTCTCCTAGAACCGTCGCCGGGTCGCGGAGCACGAATCTGCACCGGAAATGGTCGACGAGCGACACGCGGCGTCCGCTCGGTGGAAAAACCATCGCCCCGCGATTCGTGATCATCTGGAGCTTGAGCGGCGAGGGCTTGGCCAACGGCTCCAATGCCGCCGCCAACTTCGCGGGATCGAGATCGGTCTCAATGTACACGTCGAGTCCGATCAGCCGCCGCACTTTGGCGGGGACGACGTTCACCCCGAGCTGCGACGGGGGAAGGTCGACCTTCCGGTAGTCTTTGGGCGGACTCACCTTCGAGCGTTTTCCCAAGTTGGCGATGACGGCCTGCGTGAACTCTGTCGTTGTCGCCGGCTTGTCCACGCCGATCATGTCGCTGGTGCGGATTCCGCTTTCGAGCGTCACGAGGACTGCCTGCTCGACATCGTTCGCCGCTTTGCCTTCGTCGATCTGGCGCAACATCATCGCCGCGCTGAGGATGAGCGCCGTCGGATTTGCCTTGTTCTTTCCGGCGATGTCCGGCGCGGAGCCGTGCACCGCCTCGAAGATGGAAACGTCGTTGCCAATGTTCGCGGAGGGAGCAAAGCCGAGGCCGCCGGTGAGGCCGGAGGTGAGGTCGCTCAGGATGTCGCCGTTCATGTTGGTCGTGACGATGACATCGAACTGCTCGGGCCGCATGGCGAGCTGATTAGCGCAGTTGTCGATCAGGATATGCTTCGACGTGATGGATGGATACTGCGGCGCAAACTCCTCGAATGTGTGCTGCAGCAGACCCTCGGTGAGCTTCATGATGTT
This sequence comes from Gemmatimonadaceae bacterium, assembly GCA_036393735.1. Lineage (GTDB taxonomy): Bacteria > Gemmatimonadota > Gemmatimonadetes > Gemmatimonadales > Gemmatimonadaceae > UBA4720. The sequence goes on from DASWGL010000488.1 coordinate 12,222, forward strand.
CGACTTCGTTGCGCAATGAACCGCCTGACGTCCCTCAGCGAGCGCGAACGCGAATGCGAGCTTGACGATCTTCTCGCATCCTTCGCGCGAGATCAGCTTGAGGCCTTCCGCAACGCCAGGCGTCTGCATGTACTCGATGCCGGCGTAGAGATCTTCGATGTTCTCGCGGACGATGACGATATCGAGCTTTCGTCCGGTGAAGGCGGTTTGCACTCCGGGCAGCTCGCGGACCGGCCGGATGTTGCCGTACGTCTCGAAGAGCGTGCGGAGCGTGACGTTGGCGCTGCGGTTCCCGTATCCAATTGGGGTCTCGAGCGGACCCTTTAGCACGACGTGCGTGCGCTCTATCGACTCGATCGTCTCTTTCGGAATTCCGGTGACAATTCCCTTCTGGAACGCGCGGGCGCCGGCCTCACATTTCTCGAACTCGACAGCGACGCCGGTCGCTTTTATGATCTCGAGGGCTGATTCAACGACCTCCGGGCCGATTCCATCGCCCCACAGGACAGTTATCTTTCGTCTTGCTGGTGTCATCAGAGGAAGTTAATCGCTCTGAGAAGTCGTTATGCTGCGCGCGTAGCTCAGTTGGATAGAGCGTCGGCCTCCGGAGCCGAAGGTCGTGGGTTCGAGTCCCGCCGCGCGCATTTCTTTCTCGTCTCGCTTCGACCTTGCGGATTCGGGATCGCGGCGGCGGTTGTCGGGAGGACGCTCTCTTCAGCAGCTAGCTCGCTTACACGCATCGAGCCTCGCTGGCTCCGTTCGGTGTGACAGATCGCCGTTTATTAACGCGAGTCTCTTGCTACGCGAGACGCTGCTTACGAGTACGTCCTCCCTCCTTCCCTGTCGAGCATTCCCGGCGGGCAATGTCGCGCGGGCCCGCGCTGGGCGCCGCTGGGCGCCCGTCCGGGTCTCTATTGAAACGGGGAGCGCTTGCGCTTACGAGGCTTTTTTGTCGTACGCCTGCTTCAACTTCTTGATGTCGATCTTGTCCATTTGAAGCATTGCCTGCACGACTCGTTTTGACTTCTCAGGATCCTTGTCTCGCAGCAGCTTGCCCAGGACAGAGGGAATCACCTGCCAGGACAGACCGAATTTGTCCTTCAGCCAGCCGCATCGTGATTTTTCTCCGCCTTTAGACAGCTTCTCCCACAGCTCATCTACTTCTTCCTGAGACTCACAGTTCACGAAGAGTGATATGGCTTCAGTGAACTTGTATTGCGGGCCGCCGTTCAGGGCGTGGAATTGTTGTCCAGCGAGTTGGAATGTCCCGGACATTACCGTTCCCTTCGGTCCTGGCCCCGCGTCCCCGTATCGAGAGACGTTCACAATCTTTGAGTTCTTGAATGCCGAGACGTAGAAATTCATTGCCTCCTCGGCGTTGCCATTGAACCACAGGAACGGCGTGATTTTTTGTGAGGTGATTTTTTTTGCGGTGCTTTTTTTCATCTAGTTCTCGCTCATTGTTTTTGGCGTTGACGGTGTCCGCGCATCCTTACGGATCCGGGGCCGAGTGAACACTCCGCTTACTGACCCTTCGACGTCGGCTCGTCGAGAAACGGCATGACGGTGGCCGCCAGCGTTGGTTTCTGCCTTCCTCATCGTTCGGGGTGTCTTGCCCGGTATAGAACTCCACCAAGCCAGCAGCAGGGCAAGCCGGTGAGCACGATCGCGATCGGGTACCAACTCGGTCCCAGGTTCATGGGTATCGTCGCGATCGCACCGATAATACCCACTATCGTGCCTACGACTCCCAGGGCCAATGCGTGACGCATCGGATTCTGAGGCGCGAGCGTCGCGGTGAGGTAGGCTCCGACGACGGTGTAAATGATCCGATATGATAGTGCCAGAAGGTTCAAGCCGGGGTCGAACATCGTCTGGCCCCAGGGCGGATACACCTGGAGCACGTGAAGCACCTGGTCGGTGCCGAGCGAAAGAACGAAGACCGCCACAAACCCTAACAGTACGGCTGCCACGCTTCGCCCCAGGCGGCGGGGATGCCCACTCCTTGTCGTCGTAGGAATTGTCACTTGACTCTCCGCGCAGGTATCGAGGCCAACACCTCAGCAAGCTTGTCGTAGCTCTGCGCCACGCCGCTCTCCATGGGGGATTTCAGAACACCGTCGCGAGCTTCCTTGGACGCGTAGCGCACCGTGGTCGTGACGGTCGTTTTGCCTCCCTTCTCCACGAAGACCGTCGTGTCCTGCGCGTCGCCCGGATACCAGGGATCGTCGAACTCTTCGGTGCTGACGATCCGCTCTGGCCGTACGATCTCGCGATAGACGCCGCCCATCCCCATTTCCTTTCCGTCTTTTCCGCGCCACACGTAGCGATACTTGCCGCCCACCCTGAGATCGACTTCGCAGACCGCGAACGACCAGTTTCCGAATACTCCGAGCCAGCGCTTGAGCAGCTCAGGCTTGGTCCAGGCATCGAACACCAGATCGCGCGGGGCATCGAAGACGCGTGTCATCGCGATCTCCCGGTCCGACGGGGTGGTGACCTGCAAGTTTCCGACGCCCTTCTTTTTTCCAGCGTCCTTTACGGCGTTTTTCATGGGGTGATCTCCTCTAGCGTTTGGTAGACCTACGTTTCTTCTGCTTGGTCTTCAGCTCCTCGATCAGCGCGTCGAGGCGCTGGTAATTGCCCTCCCAGAACTCGCGGTAACGCTCCAGCCATTCGGTGGCCTCTGCGAGCGGCTTGGCCTCCAGCTGTCGTGGGCGCCGCTGCGCGTCGCGGCCGCGCGAAATCAGGCCGGCGCGCTCCAGCACCTTGAGATGCTTTGAGATGGCCGGCTGGCTCATGGCGAACGGCCGGGCCAGCTCCGCCACCGACAGCTGGCCCGTCGCGAGCCGGCTGAGGATGGCGCGCCGGGTCGGATCCGCGAGCGCCGCAAATGTAGCGTTCAGAGCCCTGTCCGCAACCCTCGTGGCGACCATTCATAACCTCCGCGTTGTATAACCGATAGGTAATATAACAGCAAGCCCCAGTCAAGCCAGCGCGGGCAAATCGTACGCGCGAAGGACTCGGGGGCGCACGCTCGGGTCCAAGGCGCCTATTCGAAGCGAGTACTGTTAAGGTCTCTGTCGGAGAGGCGGGGTGTCCTCGTAGGCGGCGTCTCGCGTAGCAAGAGACTCGCGCTGATAACCCGAAATCCATAACGCCACTCGATACGAGCGAGGCTCGATGCGTGTAAGCGAGTTAGCCGCCGAAGAGGATACCCCGCCTCGACCCACACAGAGCTGCGGAGAAAACGCAGTACTGAGAACTACGCGGATTTGAGCGCTTGACCGACTTGAGTCAACGATTGCCGCGCGTCCCCGAACAACATTCTCGTGTTGTCATTGTAAAAGAGCGCGTTCTCGATTCCGGCGAAGCCGTGCCCCATGCTGCGCTTGAGGACGATGACGTTGCGCGCGCGATCTACATCCAGAATCGGCATCCCGTAAATCGGACTCGACGGATCGTCGCGCGCGGCCGGGTTCACCACGTCGTTCGCGCCCACTACAAGCACCACGTCGGTCTGCGGGAATTCGCCGTTCACCTGGTCCATCTCCAGCAGCTGATCGTAAGGCACGTTCGCCTCGGCCAGGAGGACGTTCATGTGTCCGGGCATGCGACCCGCGACCGGATGAATGGCGTACTTCACGTCGACGCCGCGCTTCTCGAGGTCGGTGGCGAGCTCTCTGACCGTATGCTGCGCCTCGGCAACGGCCAGACCGTATCCCGGCACGATCACAACGCTCCTGGCGTAGGCGAGTGCTATCGCCGTATCCTCAGCGGTCGTCTGTTTCACCGTGCGGCCGACGGCGCTTGAGGTTGCGGCCGTGTCGTTGGTCGCCGCCCCAAACGCGCCGAACAGAACGTTCCCCACGGAGCGATTCATCGCCCTGCTCATGAGCAGCGTGAGGAGTGTGCCGGACGCTCCGACAAGAACCCCCGCCACCACCAGCATCTGGTTGTGCAGCACGAATCCGGTGAGAGCCGCGGCGAGCCCGGTGAGAGAGTTGAGGATCGAGATGACGACCGGCATGTCCCCGCCGCCGATCGGTAGCACGAACATCGCGCCGAGCACCAGCGCCGCCCCGAAGAGCGCCCAGAGCGCGCTCGAGCTACCACCGCCGATGACGACAAACCCACCGAGCGCCAGCACGGAGAGCAGAATGAGCGCGTTGATTACGCGCTGAAGCGGAAACTGGAGCGGTCTCCCCGGAAGAATCTCCTGAAGCTTTCCAAACGCGACGATGCTTCCGGTGAACGAGATTGCGCCGATGGCGGTGCCGAGGACGATCGACGTCGCCTCGCCCATTCCGATCGACTCGCCAGCCCTAGTGAGCCGGAGAAACTCGGCCACCGACACCAGCGCGGCAGTCGCTCCGCCCATGCCGTTGAAGAGCGCGACCATTTGCGGCATCGCGGTCATCTGAACGGTCCGGGCAAAGTAGATCCCTATCGCTGCGCCGATCAGAGTCCCGATCGTGATCGTCCAGAACGAAACGATTTGCCGGTCGAGCAGCGTCACGCCGAGCGCTATCGCCATTCCGATCGCGGCGAGACGGTTGCCGGACCGTGCCGTCGACGGCGAGCTCAGGTGCTTGAGGCCGAAGATGAACAGAACCGCGGCGACTATGTAACTCACGGCTATGGCGGAGCCGCGGACATCAAGCATCCTTCTTTTCTCCCGGTACAGTCTCGCGCTTCTTGAACATCTCGAGCATTCGGTCGGTCACCACGAAACCGCCGAAGACGTTCGCCGCGCCGAACACAACGGCGATGAATCCCAGCGTGTGAAGCAGCGGAGTGTCGGCGGAGCCGGCGACGAGGAAAGCGCCCAGCACCACGATGCCGTGGATCGCGTTCGTGCCGGACATGAGGGGCGTGTGCAGCACCGAGGGAACCCGGCTGATCACCTCGAAGCCCACGAAGATCGCCATGATGAAAACGTAAATCCCGAGAATCAGCTCCTGGCTCACTTGGCGGACCCCGCGGTGGATGGTTTGAGCGGCGCCATGCCAAGCCGCTTGCGAGTCGGCTCGTGCCGGACCTGGCCGTCGGCGGTGACCGTGACGGCGTCGATGATGTCGTCGTTGAAATTGAGATTGAGCTCGCCCTTCGGGGCAAGCAGTGTCACCAGGGCAGATATGTTCTTCGCGTACATCTGACTGGCG
>DASWGL010000489.1:0-4817 GCA_036393735.1 Gemmatimonadaceae bacterium
CCACGTACAGAGATGCTAACGAAGTGAACACTACTTGACCGAGGAATCGCCTTTCAGCCCGCGTTCCTCGAGCAGAGCATCGACGTTTGGATCGCGCCCTCGAAAGTTGCGATAGAGAGTGGCCGCATCAACAGTGCCGCCTCTCGACAGGATCATATCTCGAAAGCGATTGCCGTTTGCCCGAGTCAATCCGCCGTGCTCGGTGAACCACGCGTACGCGTCGTCATCAAGCACTTCGCTCCAGGTGTACGCGTAGTAGCCAGCGGAGTAGCCGCCATCCCAGATGTGGGAGAAGTAGGTGCTGTGATAGCGCGGCGGAACTTCGGGCACGGCGACGTTGAACCGCTTGAGAGACGCCGCCTCGAATGAATCCACGTCGCTCGGCGTCGCTCCCGCGGGGAGCGTGTGCCAGGCAAAATCCAGCAGCGATGCCGCCAGGATCTCCGTCATCGAGAATCCCTGATTGAACGTGCGCGACTGCTTGATCTTGTCCACCAGAGCGGCGGGCATCGGCGCTCCAGTCTGATAGTGCTTCGCGTAGTTGGCGAACACCGTCGGCTCGAGCGCCCAGTGCTCGTTGAACTGCGACGGAAACTCCACGAAATCACGGGGCACGTTCGTCCCCGACAGCGTTGGGTAACCCACGCGCGAGAACATGCCGTGCAGACCGTGTCCGAACTCGTGGAACATCGTCGTCACGTCATCGTACGTGAGCAGCGCCGGCTGGCCCGGGGCGGGCTTGGTGAAGTTCGCGACGTTGTAGACCACCGGCTTCCATCCGGTGAGTCTCGACTGATCGATGAACTGGTCCATCCACGCGCCGCCGCTCTTGTTGTCCCGCTTGAAGTAATCGAAGTAGATGAGCGCGAGCGGTGACCCATCCACGTCGAACACCTCGAACGTTCGCACATCGGGGTGATAGACCGGAATGTCGTTCCGCTCCTTGAAGGTGAGACCGTACAACTTGTTCGCGGCGTAGAAGACGCCGTTCTGCAACACGCTGTTCAGCACGAAGTACGGCATGATCTGCGATTCATCCAGATCGTACTTCGCCTTCCTCACCTGTTCGGAGTAGTACTGCCAGTCCCATGGTTGGAGCTTGAACCCGCCACCCTGCGCGTCGATCAGCTTCTGCATGTCGGCGGCTTCCGTGCGGGCTCTCGCCGTGGCTGGTGGAACAAGGTCGGTCAGCAGCTTGATCGCGTTTTCCGGGGTCTTGGCCCCCTGATTCGCCAGCACGTACGCCGCCCAGGTCGGATAGCCGAGTAGCTGCGTTTTCTCCGCGCGCAGCTCGGACATGCGGCGAATGGTGCTCCTGGTGTCGTTGCTGTCGCTGCGCGAGGTGCGGAGCGTTGATTGCTCGAACAGCTTCTGACGAACCGCGCGGTTCTTGAGCTCCGCCTGCGCCGGCTGCTGCGTGGTGTTGCGGAGGGGAAGAACCCACTTGCCGGTGAGCCCGCGCTGCTTCGCCGCCTCGGCCGCGGTCTTGATCTCGTCGTCGCTGAGTCCGTCGAGCTGCGAAACGTTGTCGACGACCAGGGCACCGACTTTGGTCCCCGCGAGAAGCTTGTTGGAAAAATCGGTGGAGAGCTTCGACAGCTCCTGGTTGATGGAGCGCATGCGGATCTTATCGGTCTCGGAGAGCATCGCGCCCGCGCGCACGAAGTCGCGATTGTAGCGCTCGATCAGCGCCTTTTGCTAGTCGGAGAGATTGCTCGCATTTCGCTGGTCGTACACTCCCTTCACCCGCCGATACAGCTGGTCGTTCAAGTAGATCGCATCGTTGTGCGCGGCGAGCTTCGGCGCCTCGACTTCCTGCACCTTCTGGAGGGTGTCGTTGGTGTTGGCACCGATGACGGCGAAGAACGTCTTCGCCGTGCGCGTGAGCAAGGCACCGGATTTTTCCATCGGCACTATCGTGTTGTCGAACGTCGGCGCGTCCATCTGCTTCGCGATGGCATCGATCTCGGCCAGCTGCTGCCGCATTCCTTCTTCGAGCGCCGGTTGGTAGTGCTCGTTCCGGATGAGGTCGAATCGAGGCGCGTGATATGGTAGTGTGCTTTCGACGAAAAACGGATTGGCGCCGGGGACGGCAGGTGCGGGAGCCGTTCTTGACCTGATGGCTGCAATGGGCGCGCACGCGCTCGTTATGATCACGGCGGAGAGCAGAGCCGAAAGCGCGCGGCGAAACCTAAAGAACTGTTTCATGGAGATACCAGAGGTGAAGGCAACTGAACGGGTCCGCGGATTAACGGCAACTGAACGGGTGCGTGCTGTCAGTAGCGTAGTTGAAAGTTACCCGTTCACGACGTCGGGACGTTACTTACACGGATCAGATTGGAAGCAATGCTTGAAGTCACTTAGTGAAGTCTCGACGCGTGAACCGACAACTGAAATCTGCGCTTCGGGGGACTGGCACCAGTTCTGTTGCAGTTGGAAACTCTCACGCGAGAAGACAGCCGTCGGTCCAAAGTTGCGGTCGCATTCGCGCGGACTCCAGAGGGCGGCGATTCTGCTGTTCCGGAGGCCCGGGACTCCCCCTTATTGTATGTACACCATGAGACGGAATATTTTCCTCATCGCCTGCGCGTTCGCGCTCGCAGCGCTCGCGATTCGCCCGGACCTCGGTGCCCAGGTTGTCGAGAAAGATTCGGCAACTCGAGACCCACATGCGGTTCAACCCGAGCGGCCGACCGTGGCAACCCACGCCGGCACCGTCGCGCGCGGATGGGTGGAGCTGGAGGAAGGGGGCGAATGGGACAAGGCTCCCGATGGAGCGCGAACGTTTTTCGCTCCCACGAATCTCAAGGTCGGCCTCGGCTCGCGGGTGCAACTCAATCTTCTCTTCAACATCATTTACGACCGTTCATTCCCGGGCGGGTCCTTCGCAGCGGGCGATATCACGATTGGAGTCAAATACCGCATCGTGGACGACGACCGGATACTCGGACATTTCGCGATACTCCCGGCGATCAAGCTGCCGACTGCCACGTTAAATGGAGCCGGCACAGGGACTACGGATTTTTCGCTGCTGCTGATCTCGAGTCACCAGTTCGGGCCCGTCGCCATGGATCTGAACGCCGGTCAGACGCGTCGAAGCGGCGATGGGGTGTCGGCGCCGAGGACCGCTCGCATTTGGACGGCGTCATTCGGATTCCCTGTGAGTGGCCCGCTCGGAGCAGCGGTTGAGGTCTTTGGTTTTCCGCGCACCACCGGGCCAGCGGGTACCAAAGCAATCGCCGCATTTCTCATCGGTCCGACTTTTCTCGTGCGCCCGTGGTTCGCGATGGATGCCGGCATCATCGCGCCGATAACGGGACCACAGCCCCGGGCTATCTATGCTGGCTTTGTGTGGAACTTTGGGTGCATCGCGCCGAGAAAAATCTGCGCGTAACAAGACAAAAAGCAAAATACGACTACCGGCCGGGAGCCTTCGGCGGACCAGCCATGGGCTGCGAGCTAGACTAAAACCCACCTAGGTGCGGCCCGCGGCCATGAGCTGACACGCCGACAGCCCCCAGCCGGTAGTCGTATTTTGCCGTTGTAGTTCAGCTACTCAGATCCTCGAGCTCTACAGAGTAGCCTTTCCACGGTCGCGGGCCCCTTCGGGCCCCTGTGTAGTACTCGTCGATCGCGGCCCTGACCACCATGTCGGAGATCCGCTTGCTCACGGAATTGACCGCGTTCGAGTCGGTGTCGGCCGCAACGACGATCTGCGACAAAGCATAGTCGCTTGATGGTGACGATCACATTCTCCGGCGGCCGGCCTTCCTTCTTCAGATCGCGCACGAGGATGCGAACCGCGGCAATGAGATCTTCGGGCGATCCGGTGCCTTCGGTCGCACGTTCGAACGCAGTGCGGACGTCGTCTTCCAGTTTCTTGGCCATTTGAGATCTCAAGGGATTCTCTTCAGTCGAGGAGCCGCTTGGGCTCTCCGCGCTCGTTCGATTCCGGTGGAATCGCGCGCGTCACCTCGTTGGACGTCGCAGACTCTGCTTCGTTAGACCCCGATCTGGAAAGTACCGAGCTCTCACCCGGGCTGTCGGGACGACTTGCCTCGCCGATGTGTCTCTTGAACTCGCGAATCCCCTTCCCCAGCGAGCCAGCGATCTCGGGAATTCGTTTCGGTCCGAACACGAGAATCGCCACGGCGAGAACCATCAACAGGTGTGGAAGGCTCAGATTCTCGAACATTTCTCGAAGGTGAAGGTCAGGTACGTGTCAAGCGGCGCTGCATCCGAGTCCGACAAGCAACATGAGCTCAACCATTCCAGCTGCCTCACGATCCTTTGCAAAGAGTGGAATCCCGTCTTCGATTGGCTCATGCGCTCGTTCAAACTCGGATCAGTCTCCCTTCACGTGAGAGTACGCACGTGCACGCAATTCGTTGAATGGGCGGAATCGATCTTAGCGGTTTCTTAATGTCGAGCGGCGTAAACGCCTCCCTAGCTTTCGCTCGTATGATCGGCTTCTCGCGGGCGGAGGTTGTAAGCGACAAATCATCCGCGCGTCGAAGAGCGCCCGTGGTTTCACCTTCCCGCATCGCGCTCGCATGCATCGCATTGTGCCTGACCGTGGCGACCGCCGGCGCGCAAAGTGTTCGTCAATGTCCGCTGTCGGAGCGGCAGGCGGCGTTCGCGCGTCCGGCGGTCGCTACGGGGTTCGTGGCCGGAAACATCGAGCTCTGGCACTACTTCAAGAAGGCGTGGTGGTCGGGCGAGAAAGCACCCCACTTCTTCTTTCGTTCCGACTGGGACGAAGATTTCCGCGACCAGGACAAGTTCGGGCACTTCCTCGGCGGATACCAGTTGAGCCG
>DASWGL010000490.1:0-2404 GCA_036393735.1 Gemmatimonadaceae bacterium
GATGAGGTCACTGACGTGTTGCTGATTCGGCTGGCCCCCCGAAGTCATCTCCAGCCGCAGCTGGCGGCGTGTTTCCCGCTCCTGTGCAGCGACCTGGCTGAGCTGTGGGGCGAATCGGGCATTGGACTGCTCCAGCTGCGCCATCTGCGCATCGGTGAGGCCGACCCGGTCCTGGGTTAGCCTGGCGACGCGCTCGCGAAACTGTTGCTCGAGCGCCGGCCGGTTTGCCTTGGCGATGGGCGCTGTCACCGGCTGGGCATAAGCAGCCCCTCCGCTCAGTCCGACCATCAGCGTCGTCAATCGCAGCGATCGCTTCATCGACTTAATGATGTTCAAAGACTGTCACCGCTGTCCACGGAGATCACCGGATCCGGCTCGGAACCAGGGAGCGCATCGAAGCCGTTCATGTCGTTCATCAGCTGCACGAGACTGCGATCGCTAAGGCCATCGGCCTCGGCGGCGAGAGCAAGCGCGTGCGGGTTCGGCGCGACAACCGGCTGAATCGGCTTTGGAAGGATGACACCTCCATCGGGACTAGGTGTGCTAACTTCGGAACCCTTCGCAACTTTGTTCGGAAGCTGGCTGGCGGTCGAATTTGACGCTCGAGAGCCCTTCGACTGAATCATCAGAACCGATCCGCCTCCCAGCACGACGAGCGCGAGACTCGCTGCGACCAGCCACGACACCACGCGGGTGCTCGCCGGCCGTTCGATGGCGGGTACAATCGTCCGATAAGTCGGAATCTGCCGCACCACCCTGTCGACATCGATCGATGGCGCGAAGACCGCCGCGCTCTTGACGGTGCGAAGGACGTCCAGATCCTCCTGGCAGCTCTCGCACGTCGCGACATGCGCCGCGACGCGCTTCCTGGCGTCATCCGCCAGCGTGCGATGCAACAGATCCGGAAGCATTTCCTGGATGTCGCTATTAATGCACTTATTCATTTTTCAAAAACTCCTTTACCGTCTTGAGCGCATTGTGGTAGTGGACGCGTGCTGCACCCTCAGTACTTCCCACCACTTCCGCGATCTCCTTGTATGACAAACCCTGTCGCACCCTCAACGTGAACACCTCTCGCTGCGTCGGAGAAAGCGCGTCAAGCGACTTCCTTACCCTCTCCTGCGCTTCCTCCGCGATCAGCCCATCGAGGGCGCCATATTCACTCACGTGATCCGATTCTTCCACGGGCACTGTTTCCCGGCTCCTTCTTTCTGCCCTTCTTCGATCCAGCATCAGCCGTCGCTCGATCGTGAAAAGCCATGTCCTCAGCGTGCTTGCTCCTCGAAACGAATCGAGCGATGCGAACGCCCGAACGAACGTGTCCTGCACCAGCTCTTCTATCCCCTCCCGCTCCCCGGCACTCGCGGCGAAACGCGCCAACGCCTGAGAGTGACGACCCACCAACTGCGTCGCGGCCCGGCTGTCTCCGGCTTTCCAGCGGTTGATTAGCTCCGTATCGGTCTCTTCGGGCCTGCCCTCGGGGCTAGGAATCATGGAGCCTCATCCGGTAGACGCTGCCAGCGCCCTGCCGTTAAGGCCGATTGACCGCGCCGAATACCACTCATATGCTTCGCGCTCATCGTGCCCAATACTACTACCCTGAGGAACCCCTGACTCAATCACGGCCGCGCCCCAAGCCCGAAAAGATCTCCCACCGCGGGGCGCACCAGACGCTGCCGGAGAATTCGATACCTGCATTTCTCCGCGCGATTGAGCTCGGAGCTGACGCGATCGAGCTCGACGTGCACGCCACGAGCGACGGCATCGTCATCGTGCACCACGATCCAGTCGTGAACGCGCCGGCGGCGGCGAGAACGAGGATCGCCGATCTCCGGGCGTCGGAGATTAGCCGCTTTCCACTGGCGCATGGCGTCGAAATCCCGACGCTCGAAAAAGTTCTCGATGCTGTTGGTGATCGGGCGATGGTTTACGTCGAAATCAAGGCGACTGCTATCGAGCCACTGGTGGTGCGGTGCATTCGGGAGTCCGGCGCGAGGTGTGCCGTGCACGCTTTCGACCATCGCGTTGTCAAAACCGTGAAGAGGATTTTCCCCGCCATTCGAACCGGTGTTCTCGAGGTAGCGCGTCACATCGATCCGGTGGCCTCGCTCGTCGCCGCTGGGGCCCAGGATCTCTGGCAGGAGGTGTCGTTCATCGATGAAGAACTCGTGGCGCGCGCCCATTCCGTCAATGCGAGAGTGATTGCGTGGACCTCCGACGACGCGGACCAGTGGGAAACCCTTAAGAACATCGGCGTCGACGGCATTTGCACCGATCGCATCGCCGAGCTCGCGACAATGAGTCTGTAAGTGCGCTAGCTTATTGCGACCCACAGCCCTACTTCGGAGGAAAATCTTTCACATGCGCGCTTTTCTTTGTCTGTTATTGGTGGGAGCTGCAGCCT
>DASWGL010000491.1:0-2652 GCA_036393735.1 Gemmatimonadaceae bacterium
CGCGCGGACAGCTGCGAGCGGCATGATCCACCCGGCCTGACTCCAGCCCAACAATCCAATCTCAGACGCGTCGATATCGCGGCGTGTCTTCAAGTACCCGACCGCAGCGACCGCATCGCTCGCCAAATCCTCGAACGTGGCGGTGTTCCAATCGCCAGTCGATTCGCCGACGCCGCGTTTGTCGTAGCCGAGCACCGCGATGCCGTGGCGAATCAGAAATCGCGCGAACGGCAGCACGTGCTCGCGATTCTCGGCACCCGACCCATGGACGAGCACAATCGCGGGATGTTTGCCACCAGTCGACGGCGCGATCAGCGTCCCGGCCAACTGAATGTCGCGATTCGAGAACCGCACGTCTTCACTTCTTTCGATCTCGACGCGCCGCGCCGTGCGGGCAGGCGCACTCTCGCGCTGCCAGGTGAGCGAGACGATCTTGCCGGCTCGCTCGCGTTGAAACGCAATGCGCGACTCGACAGACTCCGGCACGGCCACGCCAGGACCGGCGAAGAACTTGTCATCGTCGGTTTGATAAAGCGGCCGCACATCTCCGGATTCATCGAACGCCACGAGCCGAGGCTTTCCGAATCCGCTGAACTCCTCCCACATCTGCAGGTACACGAACGCGTTGGGTCCCCACTGATAGACGCCGGTGTATTCACGAAGAACTTTCTCGTCCACGGAACGCACGGCAGGAGTCTGAAAGGCCGAGCGTGCGCCCACCACTCCCAAGAAGGCCGTGGCGATAATTGAGCCAATCGCTGTCCACGAACGCATATGGCTCGTCCTTGCCTGGCCCCCGTTCAATTCGTGCCCCACGAGACATAGACGGTCTCGGTATCGAGCTGACCTTCGCATGAAGGTGCCTAGACGGTCAAGGTAATTGAGCGTTCTTGATCGGGACAGTCCATTAGGATGCACGAATCACGATTTGACAAACCGGATCGATGGGCGTATCCCAGTGCTATTCACCAGAGTGGGTAGGGTGTCGCACAAGAAGGGAGAAACACCATGACGCGGAACCGTCAGTGGGGATCGGCCGAATCGGTAGCTGTGCTCACGATTGTGGCCGCGGCTCTGCTGGCATCTCCCGCGCTCGTCGGCCGCCAGCAGGCGGCCGGGAAAGGCGGCCAGGAGATCACGTTCACGAGGGACATCGCGCCGATCCTGCAGCGGAGCTGCCAGACCTGCCATCGTCCCGGTTCGGTTGCGCCGATGTCACTTCTCACGTACGAAGAGGTGCGGCCGTGGGCGAAGGCAATGAAGCTCAGGACGAGTCTTCGCAGCAAGCCGAACGTGATGCCGCCGTGGTTCATCGAGAGGAACGTTGGAATCCAGCAGTACAAAGGCGACATCTCGTTGAGCGATGAGGAAATCGACAAGATCGCCAAATGGGCCGACGGCGGAGCGCCGCGAGGCAATCCGGCAGACATGCCGCAGCCGCTCAAATTCCTTGGTGAGTCAGAGTGGCAGATTGGAAAGCCCGACCTGATCGTTTCGTCACCGACTGTCGCCGTGAAGGGCACGTCGCCCGATTGGTGGGGTCCGATCGGGGAGTCGCCGACCGACCTGACCGAAGATCGGTATGTCGCGGCGGTCGAGATGAAGGAGGTGAACGACCTCGACAAGAGATCCGCCCGACAAACGATCGGTGGCCTCTACATCTTCCACCATCTGATCTGGTCCGCAGTCGGCGATGAAACATCGGCGGCTGAGGCGGTCCAGGGATGGCCCATCCATGAAGTTGGACGAAACGCCGATTTCTTCGATCCCGAAGCGGGAAGGCTTCTTAAAGCCGGGTCGAAATTGGTCTTCCCGTCCGCTCACCTGCACGCAGCGGGCGCGGATACGAAAACCCGCGTGGACATCGGGTTCAAGTTTCACCCGAAAGGGTACCAGCCGAAGAAAAGGGTCCGGGGACTGGACATCACCGCGACACTCGACCTCGACATCCGGCCGATGGAGGCCAACCAGAAGATCGAAGCGTTCACGACGCTGAACAATAACGTCAAGATGTTGGTGTTCGAGCCTCACATGCACGCTGCCGGAGTGAGAATGTGTCTGGACGCGATCTGGGGTAGTACGGTTGAGACGCTGAGTTGCGCTGGGTACAACCACGGTTGGGTCAGGGTGTACTCGTACGCAGATGCTGCCGCGCCGCTGCTGCCGAAGGGCACGATCTTGCGCGTCACCGGATACTTCGACAACACGCCCGCCAACAGGAACGTCGTCGACCCGAGGAATTGGTCGGGGCTCGGGCACCGTTCCATCGACAACATGATGATCAACATCGGGCAGGTCATCGTCCTCAGCGATGAAGAGCTGCAGCAGGAGATGGCGCAGCGCCGGGAAACGCTTCAGCTCAAGGAACGACAGACAGTATTGGGCTGCCCGTTGTGCGGCTACAGCAAGATGTCCGCGAAGCCTGCCACCGGCCCGCAACAGTAGTCGAATCGAGATTGCGGCGGCCCCAGGAGATCGAAGATGGCGATAACAGGCAAGAGGCTTTCGCGACCCCTCGCCGCAGCGTGCAGCGTGCTCGCCGTGACGGCGGTCTTCGCGGGATTCTCTCGGATCAGCGCCCAGGTAGCGTTGAGCGGTCAGGACGTGGCGCCTGCATTCGAAGGATGGGAACAGAACCCTGATGGGACGTTC
>DASWGL010000492.1:0-7542 GCA_036393735.1 Gemmatimonadaceae bacterium
CCGCGATGCGAGTTCGCTGGTATCGTCGACGGAGGTGCGCATCCTGCCAGCCACGCCCCGCAGCTCGGTGAGCATCGATATCGTCGATCTCGTAAGGCGGTCGACGGCCCGGTTGGAAACTGACGGGCTGTAGTTGTTCGAGAGATCACCCTTGGCGATGGCTTCGTGCGTGCGAGCGAGCTCAGCGGCCGGTCCTGTCACGTGCTGTCGAACGAAGATCAACGCCGCGGAAACGGTGGCGGCGAGCGCGACCGCGATCCACAGGGCTGCAATCCCGAGCGCCGTCCCGACACCGCCCACCGACAATAGGTCCTGGCGCGTTTCCGCCGGAATCTGACGAAAAATCTGCCAACCAATTCCTCCGAGCCCGATCAGGAACACCGATCCGAAAACGATGCTTATTCCAAGTGCCCGGCGCTGCAACGCGCTGAACACCGGCTTGAGCAGGCCGGAGGGCGAACGCGGAACGGCTGGGAGCGGCGTTGCTGTCATCTTGAGGAACGATTGTGAACGACTCGGTCTGCCGCGTCGGAGATGAAACTCCGTCGCTCAGCCGCTACTTTGTACCCATGGACAATTCGGCAACACGGAACGACCCTCTCCCCATGGACGCCATCACTTACGACCCGTCTGCGATCGAAGGGAAGTGGCAGCGCATCTGGCAGGAGCGTGGTACGAACCACACGGATCTGCAGCGCGCCCAAAGGCCGTTCTATGCACTGATGATGTTCCCCTATCCATCCGCCGAAGGACTCCACGTCGGGAATCTTTTTGCGTTCACGGGGAACGACATTTATGGACGATTCCAGCGCCTCATGGGACACAACGTGTTCGAGCCGCTCGGATACGACGCCTTCGGGATTCATTCGGAGAATTACGCCCTCAAGGTGGGCATTCATCCGATGGACCTCATCCCGCACAACATCGCGAACTTCCGAAAACAGCTCGAGCGATCGGGACTTATGGTCGATTGGCGGTATACGCTGTCGACAACGGAGCCCAACTACTACAAGTGGACGCAGTGGCTTTTTCTGCAACTCCTGAAGCAGGGGCTCGCGTACAAGAAGCAGGCAGCGGTCAACTGGTGCCCGAAGGATAAGACCGTTCTCGCCAACGAGCAGGTCATCGGCGGTGCCTGCGAGCGATGCGGAACGCCGGTCGAGCAACGTTTGCTGGAGCAGTGGTTCTTCCGTATCAGCAACTATGCGCCGAGGCTGCTCGAGAATCTCGATCACATCGACTGGTCGGAGACGACGAAGACAGCGCAGCGGAACTGGATCGGGCGGTCGGAGGGCGCGGAGCTGGCGTTCGAGACGCACGACGTGAAAGGCAACGAGTGCGAGATACGCGTCTTCACCACTCGGGCCGACACGATCTACGGGGCCACCTACATGGTGCTCGCGCCCGAGCATCCGCTCGTCGAGTCGCTGACGAAACCCAAGCAGAAAAAGCAGGTCGAGGCATATCGCGAAAGTACGGAGAAGCAGGACCTCGTGACCCGGAAGACGAGCACGGACAAGACCGGAGTGCACACTGGCTCATCCGCCATAAACCCCGCGACCGGAAAGGAAATTCCGATCTGGATCTCCGACTACGTGCTGATGGAGTACGGGACGGGCGCGATCATGGGCGTGCCCGGCCACGATGAGCGCGATTTCGAGTTCGCGACGAAGTTCGAGCTTCCGATCGTGCGCGTCATTTGCGGCGAGCGCGAGGATGCGAACACACCACTGCACAAGGCATTTACCGAATGTGAATCGGGCACGCTGGTCAACTCAGGCGTGTTCGACGGATTCCAGGTCGACGCAGCGAAGAAGTCAATCGTAGAGCTGCTTGCGAAGGGCGGCTCGGCCAAGCCGGTGGTGCACTATCGCCTGCATGACTGGTGCATCTCGCGGCAGCGGTATTGGGGTCCACCGATTCCCATCATCTACTGTGAGTCGTGCGGAACAGTGCCCGTGCCCGAGAAGGACCTCCCCGTCCTGCTGCCGTTCATCGAAGACTTCAAGCCCGATGACTCGGGAGTGTCGCCGCTCGCGCGTCACGAGGAGTGGTACCGCGTCGAGTGCCCGAAGTGCGGAAAGCCTGGCCGGCGCGAGACCGATGTGTCGGACAACTTCCTCGACAACTCCTGGTATTTCCTGCGCTATCCGAGCGTCGGAAACGACGATGTGCCGTTCGAAAAGAACGTCACGAAGAAGTGGCTGCCCGTGAACTCATACATCGGCGGCAACGAGCACGCGGTGCTGCACCTGTTGTACTCGCGGTTCATCACGATGGTACTGCACGACGCCGGGCACCTCGCGTTCGAGGAGCCGTTCACGCGGTTCCGAGCCCACGGTCACATCATCCGTGAAGGCGCGAAGATGTCGAAGACGCAGGGCAACATCGTGAACCCCGACAAGTACATCGAGCGTTGGGGCGCCGATGCGTTCCGCACCTACCTCATGTTCCTCGGTCCGTACGAGCAGGGCGGCGATTTCCGCGACCAGAGCATCTCGGGAACGCGACGTTTTCTCGATCGGTTGTTCGCATCGGTCCAGAGCATGTCGGGCGATGGCGAGCCGGATCATTCGGTAATGCGGAAGCTTCACCAGACGATCAGGAAAGTTGGCGAGGACATCGCGCGTCTGAGCTATAACACGGCGGTCGCCGCGATGATGGAGTACATGAACGTTCTCCGCAAAGCGGAGCGGACACCCCACCGCGACGAGGTGCTGCCGCTCATTCCACTTGTGTCGCCGTTCGCGCCGCACATCGCCGAGGAGCTATGGGAGCAGACCGGCGGAACGGGGAGTGTGTTCGACTCGGCATGGCCGAGCTTCGACCCACGCCTCGCGCTGGACGATTCGATCGAGCTCGTCGTTCAGGTGAATGGCAAGGTGCGCGGCAAGATCACGGTGTCGCGCGACATCTCTGAACAAGAGGCGCTCGTTGTAGCACTGGCCGATCCGACCGTGTCGAGATTCACCGCTGGCGATCCCCGGAAGGTCATCTTCGTTCCGGGAAGGCTGCTCAACATCGTCGTCTGACCGCGGTCGCAGTCAAACGTTCCGGCATCCCATCATTCGCTGTTGCAGAGCTACCACACTTCGGCACGGAAAAGTGGCGAATCGTGAGGGTGACGGACCGCCTAACTGATTGTTCCTGCACACGTTAGGCGGAGGCAGTCAAAACCGTCGAGATCGAAAAAAATGCCGGTGCCAAGCTTGCGCATTGAGCATCCGGCGGACCGATCCGCGCCGGCCCGCGAGACAACAGGCTCGACCCCAGCGCCACCCGTCCCGAGCCATGCTGACCAAAGAAATTGAGTTCACGCCAGGCGTATCAGAATCGAGTATCCTCTCGCGCGTTCGAAGCTTCGCGCAAGGGAACTCGTTGTACCGGCAGCACGGTTATGTGCTCGACGGAGACGACAGGTTCTTCGAGAAAGCCGCGCTCGAGTCGAAGTACGTGGCCGCGATGATCGCCTTCATCGAAGAGGAATTCGGCGTTCACGTGTCGGATTGCGAGATCAGCGCAGACAATCTCGGATCTCTGCGCGCGGTTGCGCGCTTTGTCGCAAGCAAGCAGCCCTTCGCGGTGGGTTGACTGAACCACAACGCAGTTGGAGTTCTCAAGCTGACGTCTTGTTCAGTTGCAGTTGGGTATTACTCGTACATCTCGTTGAGATCAGCATTCGCGAGATCGACGAGGAACCCGCCGATCCTCTCCGTCACCGCACGCATGAATTTCTCGCCCTTTTCCGCCGTTGACGCTTTCGGGTTTCCGGTGCCGGTGTCGTCAGTGACTTTCGTCCACTGACGCGGCGCCCACGCCCAGCCATCGCGCAGTCCAGCAATTCGAAATTTCCTCGCGCGTCCGGCCCCGGCCTCCGACAACGGCCGCACCAGATCCGGCTCCAATGACATCATGATGCTGGTCTCCATCTCTCCGGCGTGGTCGCCGGGCTCATCGAAGTAGTCGGTGCCTTTCACGCACGTCCACCAGTTGATGGTGCAGATGAAGAGACCAATGCGGGGCTGGAGCTCGCGGATCATCTGACGGAAGTCGTTGCCGCCGTGTCCGTTCAACAACAGCAGCTTTCTGATGCCTTGCCCGGCAAGGGCCGAGGCGATGTCAGTGAGCACCGCGAGCTGTGTGCTCGGGTTCATGTTGATCGCGAGCTTCAGATCGAGCTGGCCCGTATTCACGCCGAACGGAACTGTCGGCAGCACCACAACCTTGGCGCCCCTGTTCCATGCAATCTCGGCCGCGCGCTCAGCAAGCGCGCCGGTTTCGTAATTGTCGGTGGCGTACGGGAGATGATAGTTGTGCGGTTCGGTCGCGCCCCAGGGAAGAATCGCGACTTCGAAAGGAGTGTCCTTGACCGCTTTCCAGTTGGACTCGGCCAGAACGAATGGGCGTGGTGGCATCAATGATGGTAGCAAAAAGGAAGAGTCCAGCACCAGTGCGGAAGATCTCGCGCTTGCGAGATTATCAGGAGGGGCCAACATTGACCAGTCGTCGCGTCTGCTACGTACAGTCCCGCCGGAGACATCCTAATGGTGTTCCAGACTCATGGCCGTCGTTTGCTTGCTCTGTCGGCTACCGCGCTCATGGTTTCAACGCTCTCCTGCCGCAAGAGTGAAAGGCCGCAGAATGAAGTCACACGGCGTGGCGAGGATGTGATCGCGTCGGGATCGACGCCAACGGTCATGGACAGCGTGCCTGGCGACGCAATCATCGCTGGTGGCGACGCGAGTTTCGGCGGGGCAAC
Organism: Gemmatimonadaceae bacterium; assembly: GCA_036393735.1. Taxonomy (GTDB): domain Bacteria; phylum Gemmatimonadota; class Gemmatimonadetes; order Gemmatimonadales; family Gemmatimonadaceae; genus UBA4720. The sequence continues at coordinate 4,760 of DASWGL010000492.1, forward strand.
CGGAGGGGATTATCTCGGAGCGGGAGGGCATCAGGCGATCACCGGACGCATCCACGGATCGGTTCGCGCCGTGGGCGGTGAGATTCACGTCGCGGCGGCCATCGATCGGAACGCCACTATCGCTGGCGGCAGCGTCGAATTGGATTCCGCTGCGATCATCGCGCGGAACGCCTATATCGTAGGCGGAACTATTCAGGTTAAAGGCACCGTCCAAGAGGGCCTGATGGCGTATGGCGGTGCGATCACCCTCGACGGTGTAGTCGGCCGTGATGTCGAGGTTGCCGGGGGAGCACTTCGTGTCGGGCCACACGCCAGGATCGCGGGGAACCTTCGCTATCGAGTGCCCGCTGGGAAGGCCCAGATCGACCCAGCCGCGCGGATCACCGGGACCGTTACGGCGCTCCCAGTCTCGAACAGGGGAGTCCTCTGGCACCTGCTCTGGATACTCGGCTTCCTCCTGGTGGGAGCAGTTGTAGTAGCTCTGTTCCCCCGCTTTATGGTGGAGGCAGCGGAGATACTGCCCGAGCATCCGGGCCGTTCCGCATTGGTCGGTCTCGGATGGGGCATCCTGGTCCCAATTGCCATCGTCGTCGCGGCGATCACGGTCGTCGGTCTGCCACTCGCGTTTCTCACGGCCGCCGTCTACGTGGTCGTGGTCTGCGTCGCCAGCGTCCCATTCGCGGTCTGGCTGGGTCGGCTACTACTTGGCGCGCGCGCACGCGGGGGGCGCGAAGGAACGCTCGTGAACTTTCTCGTTGGCGGGTTTCTTCTCCTCGTGGTGGGGATCATACCATGGGTCGGTGGATGGGTATCGCTGATCGCTGGAGTACTGGGACTTGGTACGATTTTGCTCGAGGTGCAGGCGTTGCGCGCAACTGGTGCACACCCGACCGCGCCAGTGAGGCAGCCCCTGTAACTAGATCCGCCTGCCCACCCATCCGCCGACGTAGTAGCCGACCAGCGCCACTCCGACGCCGACCACGAACATATCAAGACCGGACCGGAACGCTCCGCGGCCAGTGAAAACCGATCGTGCGGCCCCGACTAGGAAGTGCGACAGCATCGCCACGGTGAATGAGATTACTATCGCCGTCGCCCCATGCCAGACGAGGAATGGAAATACAGGAATCGCGGCGCCGAACGCCGTGGCGAGCCCGGTGATCCATCCCTCTCTGAAGGGCGACATGCTGAACTCACCGATCTTGAGCTCCTCCTGCACTTGCTCCTTCAGCATCTGCTGAGGGTCCGTCATGATCTGAGTTGCAAGCGTGTGCGCGGAGTTGCGGTCCATTCCCTTCGCTTCATAAATGATCGCCAGCTCATCCCGCTCGATCTCAGGCATCAACTCGACTTCGGCTTTCTCCATCGATATCTCGTACTCATAGACTTCCCGCTCGCTTTTGCTGGCGAGATATCCACTCGAGCCCATCGACAGCGCGTCGGCAATCAGACCGGCCACGCCGGCAACTACGACCGCCTGGTGCTGGTTCACGGTGGCCGCGCCGATCACACCGGCCACAAGACCGAAGTTCGCGGTGAGTCCGTCGTTGAATCCGTACACGACATTGCGCAGGAATCCGCCCGACGACGTCCTGTGCCACGGCTCTCCGCCTTTCCCTGCGATCTCACCGAGCGTTGTCGCGTGGTCAGCAGATTCGCGTGCGAGCACCAGTGCCTCAGCGCCCCCGGGCGCTCCGCGCGGGGTCTCGCGATGCATGTCGAGATATGCTTTGACCTCGCGCCCCTCTTCCTCGAGGAGCATCGGCAGCAGGAATCTCGGGCCGAACCAACGACCGAATGCGGCCAGCAGTCGTGCCCGTCCACTCGGACGGAATTCTGCCGGCGGATGTCCGTGTTTTGCCAGGAGATCGGACCAGACTATGACGTGCCGGTCTTCAACGTCAGCCAATCTGGAGTAGATGTTCTTATTTTTTGGGTCCGGCTCCGCCGCGGCAAGAAGGCGGTAGAGATAAGCCGCGTCCGCTTCGTCCTGCCAGTGGTGCTCGAAGGAATGGACGTCGATCTCGCGGCTCTTCGGGGGTGCTTCGCGGGGCTCAAGCGTCGTCGACATTCTTCAATATCACCCCGGCGGCCCCCTTTTGCACCGGCGGCAACCATTGGATGAGTCTCGATGTCCTACGACACAGAACCATCAAGGGAGACAAGATGAGGGCACTACTGCTTCTTTCCGCGGTAGTCGCGGCTTCAGCCGCAACGCTGAACGCACAGGTGACAACGGCCAAGCCGGACTCGAGCTGCACCAACTATCCCGACGGACGGGTCGAATGCCGCGTCTTTCGCGGCGGCGAGCGGGGAGATTCCGCGCTTCGAAATCGAATCTTCTATCGGATGGATTCAGCGATGGCAAAGCGGGCGGCCCTGGGTCTCGAGCTCCGAACCACGGGAACCAGACGCGATACGCTCGGCGTCTTTGTCGAAGCGGTGACACCCAAAGGCCCGGCTGATAACGCGGGCATCATCGAAGGAGATCGCATCGCTTCGATCAACGGAGTGGATCTTCGCACGTCTGCGGGCGACACCGAGGATTCGTACACTAAGGGACTCGCGGCGCATCGTTTGAGCCGGGAAGTCCAGAAGCTATCTCCCGGGAGCCGGGTGAATCTTCGCGTCTACTCGGGCGGACGGTTCCGGGATGTGCAGGTGACGGCCGGAAAGGCGAGCGACGTCATGCGACTCGGCAATCGATTCAGATACATGATGCCGGGGATGGACGGAATGATGGAGTTCGATGGCCCCGACGGGATGATGTTCGGGCCGGAGAC
>DASWGL010000493.1:0-2401 GCA_036393735.1 Gemmatimonadaceae bacterium
TCGTGCTGCTGACATGCGGCGGGCTGCTGCTGCAGACGTATCACTACTTGCGTCACAACGACGTCGGCATGAGAAGTGAACGGCTATTGACCTTCGAGACCCCCGTGTTCCGCTATGCCAAGGACTTCGACCAGCGTATTGCCTTCATCAACGCCGAAGTGGAGAAGGTTCGCGCGATTCCCGGCGTCGTCGGCGCCGCATCGATCAATCTAATCCCGTTCACCAACTCCGCCAATGCGACGTTCTATCTGCTGGAAGGGCAATCGCGGTCCCAGACCGCCGGCCAGGTCGCGCTGATTCGCAATGTCAGTCGCGACTACTTCACCACTGTCGGCGCGCAGCTCCGCGAAGGCCGACCCTTCACGTCGGACGATCGAAAGTCGTCCACGCCGGTCGCGATCGTGAACGCGCAATTCGCGAAGCGTGCCTATCCGGGCAAGTCACCTCTCGGCCAGCGATTCAAGTTCGGCTCGCTTGGCGCGACCGGCTACTGGTACACGATCGTCGGGGTCGTGAACCAGATTCCGGAGAGCGGGATCCTCGACGAAACGAAGCCAGTCGTCTATCGCGTCTACGAGCAGTCCGAGCAGATCAGCGATCTGGCCGCGGGCATCGTCGTTCGCACTGCGGTGGATCCGGAGTCAATCGTTCCCGCCGTCCGGCAGGCGATCTGGTCGCTGGACAAGAATCAGCCGCTCGCCCATATCCGGACATTGGACTCGATGATCGATCGGCAGCTCTCGACGTCGTCACAGAGCGCGTCGCTGCTCGGCGCGTTCGCCGCGCTCGCGCTGGTGCTCGCGTCGCTCGGGATCTACGGGGTGCTCTCGTACGCGGTCACACAACGCACCAACGAGATCGGCGTGCGCATGGCGCTCGGAGCGACAGCGGGCGAGATCCTGCGTTCGTTCACGCGACAGGGACTGGGCTTGACGATGTTCGGGCTCGTCATCGGACTCGCGGCGGGCGGGGCGGCCTCGCGTGTGCTGACCACGCTGCTGTACGGTTACCAGCCCGACTACTTCTCGACCGCGGCGGCCGTCTCGATCATCCTCATCGTCGTTGCCGCGTTCGCGTGTCTGGTTCCGGCGCGGCGCGCCTCGCGTACCGATCCGATGATCGCTCTGCGGCGGGAGTAGATCAGCTGAGGTCGACTCGCCACCATTTCGCGGCGATCCTGGATCCACCGCGGGTGTGCTGAACGCGTCGAGCCAGGTCGCCGACGTCCCGACGTACCTAGCGTCTGGGTGCGGGAAGCTCTTCACGGCACGTGGCCGAGACCGCGAGTGGTGGGCGCACCTGGTGGGCGCACTTCGAGTTCACCCGCATAAACATTGAGCCGACCATCCTCCAAAAACAGTTCGAGGATGCGCGAGAGGTGAGCGCGATCGTCGGCGTCAGAGCTGCGGCAGCCCTATGGCCATGGCAAAGGAAGCGTGCTACGTTACACCTGTGGCCATGACAAAGGACCGCTCGGAAGTGCTGCATGGCACGCTGGACCTGATGGTGCTCAAGACCCTCGACGCGCTCGGGCCGTTGCACGGATATGGAATCGCACGGCGCCTTGAGCAGCTTAGCGACGATCGTTTGCGTCTGAACGAAGGTACCGTCTACAACTCGTTGCTGCGCTTGGCGCAGAAGGGATGGATTTCTTCGGAGTGGGGCGCCTCGGACAGCAACCGCAAGGCGAAGTTCTACTCGATCACGAAGACTGGCCGGAAACAACTGGCTCGGGAGACTGAGAGCTGGGAGCGCATCTCCGGCGTGATTGGCCGGGTGCTGCGGCTAGGGAGTGAGCACTAATCCAATGCTGCGAGTGCTTCTCTCGCGCGTCCGGGCGACGTTGCGTAGGTCTCGGCTGGACGACGAACTGGATGACGAACTCCGGGAACATCTGGCCATGCTTCAAGAGCGCTTCGTTCGAAATGGGATGGATCCGAGCGAGGCCTTCTACGCGGCGCGGCGTCAATTTGGCGGCGTCACTCAAGTCAAGGAGCAGTTGATGGAGCGACGCACGATGCCCCTTGTAGAAGATGTCACGCGAGACGTCAGACACGCCGCTCGTGGTCTCTGGCGCAGCCCAGGCTTTTCGCTCACCGTGATCCTGACGCTGGCCCTCGGCATCGGCGGCAACACCGCTGTCTTCTCCGTCGTGGATCAGCTCCTCCTGCGACCGCTGCCGTACCCGAACGGCGATCAGCTCGTGATGGTCGAGGAGTCGGTCGGCAGTCGCAATGCGCACGCCGACGTCTCGCCCGCCAACTGGCTCGACTGGCAGCGCGAGAGCCGGACGTTTCGACAATTCGCCGCCTGGCAGTCGAGGTCCTTCACGCTGACGGGTGCTGGCGACCCGCGACGGGTGAGCGCGCAGCTGGTGTCATCGGAATTCTTTCCGCTGCTG
>DASWGL010000494.1:0-3103 GCA_036393735.1 Gemmatimonadaceae bacterium
CACCTTGTCCGCCGCCGCCACCCGGCTTACCACCGCCGCCCCCACCACCTTGTCCACCGCCACCGCCACCACCGGGGCGACCTCCACCACCACCTTGGCCGCCGGAAGAACCACCGCCGCCCGGTCCGCCACCGCCTGGACCACGGCCGCCGCCAGGTCCGCCACTACCACCGGACCCGCCACCGCCCTTCGCACCAAACTTCTCTTCCGTACCAGCCATTCTTATACCCTCCCAATTGGTTTGTTACTGGCAGCGACAAAAGCAATGCATGTGCCATATTAGAAACATGCAAGTAGCAAATTCACTGCGTAATTCGCGCCACAAATAACAATTCAGTGCCAGTAAATCATTATCGTCGCGCGAAGCCGCTCGAGTCGGGCGCGCGCGTTGTGCTCGTCGCGCCAGCTGGTCCACTGCAAAAACCCGAAGAACTTCCGCGCGCGCAGGAAAACGCTCGCGCGTTCGGTTGGGAACCGATTGTCGCGCAACACGCGACGGAACGGGACGGATACCTTGCGGGCCACGACCGCGACAGATTAAACGACATTAACAGCGCTCTCCGAGATCCATCAGTCGACGCGGTCTGGTGCCTGCGCGGTGGCTACGGAATGATCCGCATTCTGGCAGGGATCGACTACGATGCACTTTCGCGCTCGCCGAAAGCGATTATTGGATATTCAGACATCACCGCGCTCCACGCCGCGGTCCAGCGAAAGTGCAGACTCATCACCTATCACGGACCAACCGCGCGGGAGCCGCTCAGCGATTTCTCGCGCGATTCGTTTGAACGTGCTGTCATCAAGCAAACAGATCCGTGCGGCAGCGCGCCGAACGCCCGCGCGGTCAACGCCGGCACGGCCGAGGGAAGGCTCGTCGGCGGCAATCTCGCGGTCCTTGCGTCGCTGTGCGGCACGCCATTCATGCCCGACCTCACCGACGGTATCCTCATCCTCGAGGACATCAACGAGCCCGTATACCGCATCGACCGGATGCTGCAGCAGCTCAAGCTCGCCGGCGTGCTCAACGCGTGCAAGGCAATCGCATTCGGCGAATGCGTCAAATGCCCCGACGACGCGGGCGGTGGCGGCCGCGGATTCGACGATGTGCTCGCCGAGATCGCGCACGCGCTCGGCGTCCCCTGCCTTGCCGGAATTCCTGTCGGACATATCGACTCGCAGTGGACGCTTCCGCTCGGCGCTATGGCCACGATCGACACAAAGACGCGCACTCTAAGGGTCACATCCTACTCATCCTGACGCACGTAATGGCTCACAAGACGGGGCAGGACCTGATCGACGAAGCGAAGCAGCAGATAGATGAAGTGACACCGGAGCAGGTGCGCGACATGCAGGCGCGCAATGAGCGCGCGGTCTACCTCGACGTCAGAGAGCCCAACGAATGGAATCTCGGACGGCTGCCGCAGGCCATTCATCTGCCGCGCGGAAATATCGAGTCGAAGGTGGAAGGCATCATCGACCGGAAGCAGAAGGTCGTGATCTACTGCACGCGTGGAAACCGCTCGGCGCTCGCAGCGCTCACGATGAAGCAGATGGGTTACGAAGACGTCGCGTCGATGGCTCGTGGATTTTTGGGTTGGGCGGACATCGGCGGTGAGGTCGAGGGATGACGAGCGCGAGCGTAGTTAAGCCCGAGACGTTCGAGATTCCCTGCCGCGATGGGCTTTCCATCCGTGGTGAGGTCTATCCGGCGGAATCCGCGCTCGGATCGGTCCTCATCTGTCACGGCTTCAAGGGATTCGCGCACTGGGCCTTCTTCCCTTATCTCGCTCGCACGCTCGCACAAGACGGGCTCACCGCGGTCACTTTCGATTTCTCGGGGAGCGGGATCGGCACCGATCGCGAATCGTTCACACAGGCCGAGGCTTTCGCTGGCAACACGTTCTCGCGGGAGCTCGAGGATCTCGAGCTCATCGAGGATTACGCGCGCCGAAAGAAATGGATCAATGGGAGGTTCGGCCTGTTCGGCCATTCGCGCGGTGGCGGCGTGGCGATTCTGTTCACCGCAGCGGAAGGTTCGAATGTGAATTCGCTTGTCACGTGGGCCGCGATCTCATATCCGAATCGTTGGTCGCCTGAGGACACGCTGACGTGGCGGAGGCGCGGGTACGCGGAGATAACCAATTCGCGCACCGGGCAGGTGATGCGCCTCGAGACGGATTTGCTGGACGATGTCGAGCTGCACGGAAAGACGAAGCTCAACATCCAGGGCGCGGCGGGAAAGATCAAAGTGCCGTGGCTGATAGTTCATGGAACGGGCGACGAGACGGTGGACAGCTCGGAAGCAGAGCATCTTCACTCTCTGTCGAAGGGAATCAGCACGCTACGGCTCATCGAAAGTGCGAATCACGGCTTCGGCGCGACACATCCGCTTGGCAAGGCTCCGCCCGTTCTCGAAGAAGTCGTGCTGGAGACGGCCAAGTTTTTTGTGCGTAACGCGGCGACGAAATGACGTGAGAAAAGGCGGCGAAGAGAGGTTTGCGCATCTCCTTGCCCAGCCGAGCGTCATCAGAATCCGCTCAGCGCTCAGTTCTCACAGCCCTGTTGCAGCGGAGGAGGAAGAGGGCGTTCGCAAAGCGGCAGTCGCCCTGATCTTTCGCGAAGGAAAGGACGGCGTCCTCGAGCTGCTCTTCATCAAGAGGGCAGAGTACGAAGGGGATCCTTGGAGTGGGCAGATCGCCTTCCCTGGGGGACGAGTCGAAGCGGGCGACACGTCCCTCGCCGAGACCGCGATCAGGGAGACTCGAGAGGAAACAGGAATCGATCTAACGCGTGAAGGCATGATCATCGGAACGCTAGACGACCTGCGTCCACGCGCAGTGAGTCTTCCACCGATCATGGTGCGCCCGTACGTGGCGTTACTCGATCGCACCGAGCCACTTGAACTGAGCCCAGAGGTCGCGCTTGCATTCTGGCTTCCGTTCGCCGCCCTGGCGCGCACGGAATCGTGGCACGAGGAGAGAGTAGTCACGCGGGGCATTCAGATCAACGCGCGCGTCTTTCGCCACCAGGACAATGTTATCTGGGGTATGACTGAGCGAATCCTCGCCCAGTTGCTGGGGTTGGTCTAAAGGGCAGGGAAGGC
>DASWGL010000495.1:0-4991 GCA_036393735.1 Gemmatimonadaceae bacterium
GGTCGGCCTCAGGGTGCGAGACCTGCTCACGCAGCGCGGCGCGAACGTCGTGATGACGCGTACCACTCCGGATCCGGTCGATCTCGGATTGCGGGCGATCATCAGCCGCCGCGCGAATGCTAACGCGTTCGTCTCGATCCATCTCAATGCCTTCCCCGACGGCGTCAATCCATTTGTCAACAACGGGTCTTTGACGCTTTATTTCTGGCCGCACTCGATTCCATTGGGCGTGGCGACTCAGGCGGCGCTCCTCGCCGAGCTTGGGCTTCGCGACAACGGAACGAAATTCCAGAATATTGCGGTAGCTCGCGGGACCTGGATGCCATCGATTCTCACCGAGGGAGCTTTCATCATCATGCCAGATCAGGAAGCAGCGATGAGGACGCCGACGTATCAGGAGGCTTACGCCACCGCGATTGTGCGCGGACTCGAGACCTACTTCGCATCGCTGGCCAAAAAGCCGTGAGATCGATCGCGCTCGCGGCCGTGCTACTCTTCTGGGCGGCGCGAGCCGCGGCGGCGCAGCTCCCTCCCAACGAGCATTGGCGCACGCTCCGCACGCAGCATTTTCGCGTGCACTTCACCGCCTCGGTCGAAGAACAGGCGCGCAGAGCCGCCGTCAACGCCGAGCGGGCGTACGCTGAGCTGTCGACCGAGCTCGTCCCGCCGCGCGGCACCATCGATCTCGTCATCTCGGACAACGTCGATTTCGTGAATGGGTACGCGACGCCATTCCCATCGAATCGAATCGTCGTCTACTCGCACCCACCTACGGATGCTTCGGGTCTCCGCGACTACGATGACTGGAATGCGCTCGTGGTGACCCACGAGCTCACGCACATTTTCCATCTCGACCGCTCGCGTGGAATCTGGGCGTTCGGTCAGGCGATCTTCGGCAGGAATCCGCTGCTCTTTCCGAATCTGTACGAGCCCCGCTGGGTTCTGGAGGGTCTCGCAGTTTATTTCGAGTCGCGATTGACGGGCGTGGGGCGACTCGAAAGCTCCGAGCACTCAATGGTCGCCCGCGCGGCGGCACTCGCCAATGGCGTGCCGACGCTCCAGGAGCTATCGCCGGGCACGTCGCGCTTTCCCGGCGGCGAGGTGATCTACATCTACGGCTCCCTGCTGTTCGACTACCTGTCACGTACGCGCGGCCCCGGCAGCATTCGGCAGTTCGTCGAGAGCGGCGCCAAGACTCCGCTTCCCTTCATTCTTACTCTGACCTCGCGGAACGCCTTTGGCATGTCGTTCCAGACGGCGTGGCAACATTGGCGCGACTCGCTCGTGCGCGAGATGCGCGCGCCCCACGAAGTGATGCCGGGCTGGCGTCAGCTCACCAACGCCGGGCGAGTCACGCTTTTCCCGCGCTGGCTCAGCGATACGACCCTCATTTACGCGGGCGACAGGGCGCGGGAGATGCCGTCAGCGTACACAGTGACACTCTCGGGACACGAGACGCGACTCGGCCGGCGCAATGGAACTAGTCCCAACGTGAAAATGCCCGACGGCAGCATTCTCTTTTCGCAGCCCGACTTCCTGGATCCGTATCACATCCGGAATGACCTTTATGTCGAGAAAGGCGGATCGCAGACACGGCTCACGACCGGAGCCCGATTGACCGCGCCCGACGCGCGCGCCGACGGAGAGATCGTCGCCGTACAGGATGAACCGGCGACCACGAGGCTGGTGCGACTATCACGCGACGGGCGCACCCTCGTGCCGATCACGTCGACGAGCATCGACGTCCAGTGGGCGGACCCGCGCTGGTCCCCCGACGGCTCGCGCATCGCGGCTGTGAAACAGAGTCTCGGAAGATCCGAGATCGTCCTCCTGGATTCGACTGGGAAAACGATCGATTCCTTCGGGGCGACGCACGCGATCAACTCGAGCCCGAGCTGGACCCCGGAGGGACGGCGCATCTACTTCAGCTCCGAGCGAAACGGCTCGCCACAGATCTATGTCGCAGACGTGACGACGTTCGCGCCGACTGTGGCGCGCGTCAGTGACGCGGCTACCGGTGTGTTCAATCCAGAGGTATCGCCTGGTCAGACCGAGCTGGCGACGCTGTTGTTCAAGGCGGACGGGTTTCACCTTGGAGTTGCCCCGCTCTCGTCGGTCACGCGGCTTGCCGATGCTGACAGCACGAGGATAAGTCCGCGTGCTGCCTGCACGAACTGCCTGGCGATCGTGCCCGGCCTCGCACCGTCTGGCACGGCCGACACCTCTCGCGCGACGGATTATTCGCCGTGGCTGTCCCTTCTGCCGCGCTACTGGATTCCGGTTTTCGAGAGCAGCACGACCGACGGATCATCCTGGGGTGCAGCTACGAGCGGCTTCGACATCGTGAATCGCCATAACTATGTCGTCGAAGCGGTCCACAATTCTCGATGGGCCGAGAACTCCGCGTGGCTCTGGTATCGGTACTCGGGTTTCGGATTGCCCTTGATCGATTTGTACGCGTCGCAGAATTACTCGAATGCGAACTTCGTCCTCGTCGACAATGCCGGGAACGTCAGCCCGCCGTTTGGATTTACAGAGCGTGAGAGAATCGTATCGCTCCAGGCGACGTTCATTCGTCCGCGTTTTCGAAGCTATACGCTTGCTTCAATAGGAGGAGAGCTCGATGGCCTCGCGTACTCCACGCGGCCCGACACGGTGCTTCGGCATTTGTCTTCCTTCTTCTCGGAGGGACACAACTATCCCGCATTGATCGCGTCGGCCGGCTGGTCGAACGCGCAGCGACCGGGTTTGAGCATCTCACCCGAGGATGGAATCAGCGCTACGGTGAACGGACGTCAACGCTGGCAAGGAGGCACGACCGGCGGCTCGACTCGTAGCCTCGTGGGCGTGACGTCGGCCTACAAGTCAGTCGACCTCCCGGGCTTCGCGCACCACGTGCTGGCGCTTCGTGCAGCGGGCGGAATCACCGACGACAGAAGCCCCGACCTGTTCTCGGCTGGCGGAATCAGTGGGACATCGCTGGAAGCGTTCCCCGGTTTTTCTGTCGGTCAACAGCGTCGAACCTTCGGAGTACGCGGGTATCCCGCCGGCGCGGAAGGCGGAATTCGCGCGTATTCAGCCGCGGTCGAGTATCGGGCGCCACTCGCAGCACCGTCGCGCGGTTATCGATTCATCCCGGTCTTCGTCGATCGGACTTCGCTGACGCTTTTCGGAGAGACGGGCCGGGCCTTCTGTCCAGCAAGCGCCGATATCACGAATGGAGTTTGTAGTGCCAGCAATATCGGGAACCCAGTCATGACTTCCGCCGGAGCCGAGCTCAATATCGACACCGGGGTTCAGCTCGACGTGCAGGCGCGAGTTCGGCTTGGACTCGCTTTTCCGCTGATCAATCGAGAGCAGCTCGGGGCGGCCAAGGCGCAGGTGTACGGCACGTTCGGAGCTTCTTTCTAAGTCGGAGCTAGCCCGTGTATCTAAGCAAAGGGATGCTTTTCTAACAGCCCTTTACCGTCGGCTCTCGCGAACCGTCGGCTCTCCTTTCGACGCGTCGATCAGCGATTCATTCGCCTTCCGGCGATCTAACTCAACGCCTCCGGTGTACTTAGAGGAGAGGGGACAACCGCTAATTTTTTCCTCACCCGGTGCGCGATATGCGCCGCTTGCTTGATAGATCTCGATTCGCCCCAAAGTGGAAAAATCAGGGTCCAGTATCTATTAGTGATGTGGATTACGTAAAGCGTTGTCACGTCAGGAGATAGGTTAACACTGGCGCGGACTCACGAATACCGGTAGTATCCCTGCCCGCATCGAAATCATCGATGCCCAAGCGTGCAGTTCCGAGTCCGTCGTCTTCTTACTTGACACCCCTTCTATACTGCGGAGAGTTGTATAATGCCCATACCTGCCGTCCCGCCCCAGGGCGAAGCCCAGTTGAATGACAACGCGCGGACCGTGATCGGAAAGAGATATCTGATCAAGGACGGCACGGGCACGCCTGTGGAGCAGCCAGAAGACATGTTCTGGCGCGTCGCGGGAACGGTCGCTGAGGCAGACCGTCGCTATGGAGCGAGCGACAGCGAGGTCACGGGCATGGCGGAAAACTTCTACCGCCTGATGGTCGAGCGCCGCTTCGAGCCGAACTCTCCGACCCTCATGAACGCTGGACGCCCGCTCGGGCAGCTGTCTGCCTGCTTCGTTCTTCCTATAGAGGACGCGCTTTCCAACGGACGCGACGGGATCTACGACACGCTGCGCGCGATGGCACTCATCCATCAGTCAGGTGGCGGGACCGGTTTCGGATTCTCGAAGCTCCGTGGCAAGGGATCGATGGTCCGCTCGACGACTGGAGTTGCATCGGGCCCGGTGTCGTTCATGAAGCTCTACGATGCATCGACCGATGCCGTGAAGCAGGGAGGCACGCGTCGCGGTGCCAACATGGGAATCCTGCGCGTCGATCATCCAGACATCATGGATTTCATCAGCTGCAAGGAAGATCTCACTCAGATTACGAACTTCAACATCTCTGTTGCCGTCACCGACAAGTTCATGACGGCCGTGAAGAACGGCACGGGCTACGACCTCATCGATCCAAGCAATGGCAAGGTCACTGGCCAGCTCGACGCGCGCACGGTCTGGGACAAGATGATCGACGGGGCGTGGAGGACGGGTGAGCCAGGTTGCTTCTTCATCGACGAAGCGAACCGCTACAATCCGGTGCCGCACGTCGGACAGTACGAGGCGACGAATCCCTGCGGCGAGCAGCCGCTCCTCCCGTACGACGTGTGCAACCTCGGCTCGATCAACGTCGGGTATTATGTGAAGGACGCGCAGATGGATTGGGACGCGCTCAAGCGCGATATCCACCTCTCCGTTCACTTTCTCGACAACATCATCGACGTCAACAAGTACCCGCTTCCCGAGATCGACGCTCTCTCCAAGAGAATTCGCCGCATCGGCTTCGGCATCATGGGCTTCGCTGACGCGCTCGTGCGCCTTGGCATCGCTTACAACACGATCGAAGGCGTCGAGTTCGG
>DASWGL010000496.1:0-7158 GCA_036393735.1 Gemmatimonadaceae bacterium
GAGCCATTTGAGAACTCCACCGGTAAGAAAATCCGGCTTGCTCCGTTTCACGTCAACCGGTACGATCCCGACAGCGTGGAAAGAATCGAGCGAGACGAGCGCGCCGACGTCGTGCGCGTGCCTGCAGATCTCGTCCGCATCCATTAGAAAGGCGCTCCGAAAGAGCACGTGGGAGACGGCCACGAGGCGGGTCCTTTCGTCGATTGCGTCCAACAGCCTGTCGCGATCGATCGTCAATCCGTCGTCCGACCTCACGGATACGACGCGCGCGCCGAGCCGCTTCGCCATTTCCGAGTACGCGTAGCGGACGGACGGAAAATCAAGCTCCGTCATCACGACGGTATCGCGCTCCCTTGAGAAGTCGATGGACGAGAGCACGGCCGTCTGCGCGATGGTAGCATTCGGCATCATCACGATCTCGCCATCATTCGCGTTGATCAGTGGCGCGATCTCGTTGCCGACGTCGACCGGAAGCTCCCACCAGCCGCGGTTCCACGCCTTTACGCCGAGCTCACCCCAGTCGCGCGCGTACTCGGCCAGCCTCTCGGGGACGGTGCGCGGCATCGGTCCGAGAGAGTTGGACACGAGATAGTTCGTCTTCCCGAGAATCGGGAATTCCTCTCTGAAGGCGAGCAACGGGTCGCGCTGCTGGCCCCCGGCGGGATTCATGGTCAAATGCTGTCGCCCCGGCTCACTGACCCTTTCGAGAGGCGTCGCGCATGGCGCGAAATTCCGCGTCGGCGTTCCAGGTGGGGACAGTACGTGCGTTGCCGATAAAGAGCCCAAAACGATACACGATGTCGGCAAGCTGCGCGGCGCCACTGAGGTCCATATCGGGTCGATACTCGTCAGACGGCTGATGATATCGATGGGCAGTGTAGTCTTCCGACTGCTGGAGGCCCCATCCTGCTGGACGGCCAACGATATCGTCGCCGCCCCCGATGGAGACCGAGGGAATTCCGGCCTTCGCGAAGGAAAAGTGATCGGAGCGATAGAAGTGTCCCTGCTCCGGATGGGCGTCGGGAGATAGTCGGATTCCCTCGGCCTTCACGAGCTGGGCGAGCGCGGGGCCGAGTGAGCTCTTGTTGTCACCCATAACGTTGAGATCGCGAACGCGGCCATTGACGGGAACGATGTCCATATTGAGAGCGGCAACGATCCTCGAAGCAGGCACGGTCGGGTGCTCACCGAAGTATGCGGAACCCAGCAGCCCCGATTCCTCGGCGGTGACGAACACGAAAAGCTGCGAGCGTCGTGGCTTTATGCCTTCGGCGGCGGCGTGCGCGATAGCCAGTACCGACGCGACACCAGAGGCGTTGTCGACGGCGCCGTTGTAGATCGAGTCGCCGTTGACTACCGGGCCGATCCCGAAGTGATCCCAGTGTGCGCTGTAGACGACATACTCGTCACGCACTTTTGGATCTATTCCTCGTACCAGTCCGATGACGTTGTTGGCAGCCATGTGCTGAAGGCTGTTCTTCATGGATTCGTCGATGATGATACCCGTCGACACTGGGCGGAAATCGCGCGACTCGGCTTGCTTCCGCAACTGCGACATGTTCAGGCCCGCCTGAGCCAGCAATGCAGTTGCGGCGCTGTCGGTAATCCACCCGCGAACGCCTATCGGCGCGGGCAGGGAGGGATCGCGCGGAAGAAGGCGGTGCTCAGTCGAATTGGAATTGACCACCACGTGCCACGGATATCCCGCGCGCTCGGTCGTGTGGACGATCAACATTCCCGCCGCCCCGCGCCGCTCGGCTTCCTCGTATTTGTAAGTCCAGCGTCCATAGTACGTCATGGCCTTTCCGCCGAAGAGATTCGGCTCGGCAGGGGTAGCGGGCGGGTCATTCACCAGAACGAGTAGAATTTTTCCGCGAACGTTGGTGTCTTTATAGTCGTCCCACTTGTACTCGGGCGCGGTGGCGCCGTATCCGACGAAGACCAGCTCGCCATGCGCGGAGCTGCCATCAGTCGCGGAGCCGGGCCAGACGACGACGTCGTCCGTAAAACGGAGATTGGCGTTGGCTTTGCCTGACGCGGTCACCTTGATGGTGCCCGGATCCGCTTTTACGACGTCGATCGGAACGCGCTGGAAGTACGAGCTGTCGCCAACCCCGGGCTTTACGCCGAACGCCTGGAGCTGGGTCGCAATGTATTCTTCGGCGATTCGTCCGCCGCGGGTTGCCGGCGCCCGGCCTTCAAGCAGGTCGGAGGAGAGAAAGCGAAGATGCGCGTCGATTTCCAGGGGAGTGATGCGGCTGCGTTCGTTGTCGGTCTGCGCGTCCGCGATCAAGGCTGAAACGGAGACGAGCGCGACCGAGAGCAGAACGGTGGGACGAGTCATTCGATTTACTCGGAGTGTATGGTGTACGTCAGTACATTATAGCTTCCCGCACCCAACGTTAGCATGGCCCGTCAGACTCCCCGAAGCGTGAAACGAGCAACGCCCTCCAAGCCGCGGCGCAAGGCGCACAAGGTAGCGCTCGTCCTTGGCGGTGGTGGACTCAAGGGGTTCGCGCACATTGGCGTCTTCCGCGCTCTCGAGGAGATGGGGATCGTGCCAACGGTGGTCGCGGGCACAAGCATCGGCGCGCTAATCGGTGCTGCGTACGCCCGGGGAATGAGTGTCTCGGAGATGACCGATCGGGCCCGGGGGCTCAAACGCCGCGACCTCTTTCGACTCAACCGAATGGGAATGCTGCTCGAGCGGCAGCACTCACCAGCGATATACCTCGAGGAGCCGCTCAGAAACATCGTGAAATCGATAGCGAGCGAGAAGCCGTTCGATAAGCTGAAAAGGACGCTGCTCGTCAACACCGTCGACATTCAGCGCGGCTCCCAGGTCGTGTGGGGACTGCCCGGTCTGCGCGACGTGAGCGTTGCCGAGGCTGTCTACGCATCCTGCGCGCTGCCCGGGTTTTATCCTCCCGGTGTCGTGGGTGGAAGGCTTTGCGTCGATGGCGGCGTGCTCGACAACCTTCCCGTATCGATCGCCGGCCGGGAGATGGACGCAGTGATCGCGGTGGATACCGGGTCGAGTGATCTGGAACCGGAAAACGACATCGCCACTGCCGGATTCGCGTCGATCTACGTGCGGGCGGCGACGACGATGATGCACGCGCTTCAGCTGGCGCCCTTCGCTACCTGGACGCGTCCTCCGATGATCCTGATCAGGCCCAAGGTCAATCACATCGGCTGGTTCAGCTTCTCGCACACCGACGAATTGCTGGAGGCGGGCTACACGGCGGCGATGGACGCCTGCAAACACTACGAGGAGTGCATCACCTGGGGGATCGGGGTTTTTCCGCGCAGGGCGATGCAGATCAGGGTCGACCGCGAGAAGTGCATCGGGTGCACGCTATGCACCGCGCTCGCGCCCGATGTTATGGCGATGGATTCGCACCAGAAGGCGTACCCGCTCACGCCGGTGGTGGAGTGGTCGCCCGCGGATGGCGATTTCGTGCACCACTGCCCTACTCTTGCGATCGAGGCGACGAGGCTCGAGATGGGCGGCGGCACGCAGGAGGAGAAGACGACGGTTGATCCCACCAGTGAGCCGACCACCAAGACCGGGTAGGACAACCGCAACTGAACGGGAAACTGCAACTGAACGGGTGCCAGCGATCAGTGGCGTAGATGTCAGTTGCCGGTTCACTACACCCTGACTTTCCGCCGTGGCGTGACGGCCACCGCTTGTGCCAGGAAGGGCGCTTAGTGAAGTCTGGACGTCGTGAGCTGAAAACTGGCATCTATGCTACTGACGTCTCGCACCCGTTCTGTTGCAGTTCAAAACCCCTACTTGTATTAGATTTGAGTTAGCCTGCCGAGCCCCGAAAATAGTTCGGCAGTGGCTCCGGCCCCACTGGCCAGCGCACGCCGCGGCCAAGTTCGGAAAAAACTTAAATGACACACCCGAATACCTTCGGTAGCCGATCAACGCTGGACGTTGCGGGTCGGCAGTACACGATCTTTCGGCTCGATTCCCTCTCCAAGCTCGCGGACGGGAACGCAGGCAGGCTCCCCGTCAGCCTCAAGATCCTCCTCGAAAATCTCCTCAGGAACGAAGACGGCAAGTTCGTCAAACCGGACGACGTGCGAGCTCTCGCGACCTGGGACATGAAGGGGAAGGTCGAAAAAGAGATTGCATTCCGCACCGCGCGGGTGCTGCTCCAGGATTTCACCGGAGTTCCCGCCGTCGTCGATCTCGCGGCCATGCGCGACGCCCTCGCGCGTCTCGGCGGCGACGCGCGTCTGATCAATCCGCTCCAACCGGTGGATCTCGTCATCGATCACTCCGTGCAGGTCGACGAGTACGGATCGGAGGCGGCGCTCCTGATCAATGCCGACTTCGAGTTTCGCCGAAATCAGGAGCGATACGCGTTCCTGCGCTGGGGGCAGAAGGCGCTGCACAATTTCCGCGTCGTGCCGCCCGACACCGGGATCGTCCACCAGATCAATCTCGAGTATCTGGCGCAGGGGGTATTCACAGAGCAGGTGGGCAAGCAGGTCTACGCATATCCCGACTCACTCGTCGGCACGGATTCACACACCACCATGATCAACGGACTCGGCGTCCTGGGCTGGGGAGTCGGAGGTATCGAAGCGGAAGCAGCGATGCTCGGACAGCCGGTGTCGATGCTCATTCCGGAAGTCGTCGGGTTCAAGATGCACGGCCGCCTGCAACCTGGTGCCACCGCGACGGATCTCGTGTTGACTGTCACCGAGATGCTGCGCAAGAAGAAAGTCGTCGGGAAGTTCGTCGAGTTTTATGGTGCTGGTTTGTCGAGTCTCTCCCTTGCCGATCGCGCGACGATCGGCAACATGGCGCCCGAGTACGGCGCGACGATGGGATTCTTCCCGATCGATGCGGAGACGATCAACTACCTGAGATTTACCGGACGCGATGAGGCGCAGATTCAGCTCGTCGACGCGTACTGCAAGGCGCAGGGGATCTTCCGCACGGATGCGACTCCCGATCCGGTGTTCAGCGACACCATCGAGCTGGATCTTGGGACCGTGGAGCCCAGTCTCGCTGGCCCGAAGCGTCCGCAGGACAGAGTGCCGCTCAAGCTGTCGAAGAGAATGTTCAAGGACGCTCTGGCGGCGGATCTCGAGCGCACGGGAACCGTGGCCGCGGTCGCCGCCGCCAAACAGGCGATGAGTGTGGCGGCGTCGCCCCAGCTTTCGCCATCTGTAGTTGCGACCGATCCCGACGAGCAGGCGGGAGAGAATTCGAGCGTTCCAGTCGAGATGAACGGCGAGAAGTTCTCGATTCGGCACGGCTCAGTAGTGATCGCCGCGATCACCAGCTGCACGAACACATCGAATCCGAGCGTGATGCTCGCGGCCGGACTGCTTGCTCGCAACGCCGTGGGCAAGGGACTCATGAGCAAGCCGTGGGTCAAGACAAGCCTCGCCCCCGGATCAAAAGTCGTAACGGACTATTTCAAGAAAGCCGGAGTGATGGAAGCGCTCCAGCAACTTCGCTTCAACGTCGTCGGCTTCGGATGCACGACCTGCATCGGAAACTCGGGTCCGTTGCCGCAGCCGATCGCCGATGCAGTCGAAGCAAACAAGCTGGTTGTCGCCGCCGTACTTTCGGGAAACCGGAACTTCGAAGGTCGCATTAATCCATTAACACGCTTCAACTATCTGGCGTCGCCGCCCCTGGTCGTTGCGTATGCGCTCGCGGGTCGGATGGACATCGATTTCAACACCGAACCAATCGGTGTCGGCAAGAGCGGCCCCGTCTTCCTGCGCGACATCTGGCCCGCGCCGAAGGAGGTCGAGGACGAGATACTCCGCTCAGTGAAAGCCGAGATGTTCAAGGCGCAGTACTCGAACGTCTTTCACGGCGACGACAACTGGCGGAGCCTGCCCGAGAAGGAAGGCGATCTTTACGAGTGGGATCCTGACTCGACGTACGTGAAAAACCCTCCCTTCTTCGATGGGATGACGCTCACGCCCCCCGGCATTCGGTCGATCAAGGGCGCGCGGGTGCTGGGAATGTTCGGGGATTCGATCACGACGGATCACATCTCACCCGCCGGATCGATTCCCGCGTCGAGTCCCGCCGGCAAGTGGCTGATCGAGCACGGCGTCAAAACCGCGGACTTCAACTCCTACGGGGCGCGGAGGGGAAATCACGAGGTGATGATGCGCGGCACCTTCGCCAACATCAGGCTGCGAAACGAACTCGCGCCCGGGACGGAGGGTGGCTGGACGACGCGTGTCCCGGGCGAGAAGCCGGTCACGATTTACGATGCAGCGATGGAATACCAGAAGGGCGGAACACCGCTCGTGATCATCGCCGGCAAGGAGTACGGCACGGGCTCGTCGCGTGACTGGGCAGCCAAGGGGACGCTGCTGCTTGCTGTCCGCGGCGTGATCGCCGAGTCGTTCGAGCGAATTCACCGGTCGAATCTGGTCGGGATGGGAGTCCTTCCGCTCGAGTTCGTGAACGGCGAGACTCGGCAAACGCACGGCCTGACGGGATTCGAGACGTACCAGATCGAAGGAATGTCGGACGATATGAAGCCGCGCGCGGTTCTTACGGTGCGGGCGCGGGCGGCGGACGGGAGCGAGAAGAAGTTTACAGCGATCTCGAGGATCGACACGCCGGAGGAGATGAGCTACTACAAACACGGCGGGATTCTGCCTTATGTGCTCCGGCATCTCGTTGGGAGGGAGCGCGCGTAGGCTCGGGCATCCACAAGACTAACGCGGGGAGCTGTCAGATTGCAGCTAATCGCCGGGAGCTTTAGAACCCCGATACGTTGGAGACGGGGTCCCTCTTCTTCCTCAGCTTGAACTCCGGCATCGACGCGCTGATCTGCTCCGCCAGATCCGCCTCCATCCTTTTCGGATCGAGTGGCTCCAGCATTGCTCTGAGCTCGGGATCGTCGGCAAGCGTAAGGTTCAGGCGCGCGTAGAGACCCGCGACCAAATGCAGCGTCTTCGTGATCTCCTCCTCCATCCGGAGATTCACCTGCAGCGTCAGCTCCTCCCGGAGCTCGCCGATCCGCGACTCTCGGCTCTGCGTCATCAACACGAAGATCGAAAGGAAGATCGCCTCGAGCGACACGATCGTCGTGAGCATCCCGTACGGGTACGGGTCAAACTTCGGCAATCCCGAGAATGGCAGGTTCCAGTATATCC
>DASWGL010000497.1:0-3094 GCA_036393735.1 Gemmatimonadaceae bacterium
TCTTTCAGTGTGGCCGCAGCCGGGTCGGTACTCTCTGGGGCATACTGGCAATATGAGGTAAAGACAAATGCGCGCTGCTAGCTGTGAGCTGCCGACATTAACAGACGCTGCCCGCGGCCGGCTCATCGGGTTGTTTCGGACAATTACCGTCGCGTTTGCGGCCCTCGCTATTTCCGCGACTCCACTTGTCGCCCAACGCTCGGTTTACATAGAAGATCTCACCTGGCCGGAAGTGCAACAGGCAATTCAGTCCGGGAAAACGAGTGCGATCATCTATACTGGCAGCACCGAGCAGAACGGTCCGCACATGGCGATCGGCAAGCACAACTTCATCGCACGCTGGGTCGCGGGCGCGATCGCGATAAAACTCGGCGACGCCCTCGTGTATCCGACGCTGCCGTTTGCACCAACTGGCGATGCGCTGAAGCGAACGGCGCACATGCGCTTCCCAGGCTCAGTAACGCTCACCCCGCAGACGTACCGCTCCGTCGTTCACGATGTGGCGCTGAGCGCGATCGACGCCGGATTTCACAACGTCTTCATCATGGGCGACCATGGCGACGGTCAGGAAGTACTCGGCGCCGTCGCAAACGAGCTGGACGCGGAGTGGAAGCCGAAGGGGGTGCGCGTGTTCTACGTCCCCGATCTGTACTTCGAGGAAAAACAACAGGCGCACGCGTACGAAGCGTCACATGGACTTCCGACGCACGACGTTCATGCGGGGACCGACGACACGTCGGAGCTGATGGCGCTCGACGGACAGCATCGCTGGATCCGCACCGAAAAGTTGGCGCCGAGTGAAGGCGCTCAAACCGCGCGTACCGGCGTCGATGGTGACCCGACCAAGGCGACCGCCGCGCTTGGCGACATCTTCCTTCAGTACAAGATCGACGACGCCGTTTCGCAGATCAGGGCTCTGGATAAAAACCAACAGCGAGAAGAGTAAGGTGGAAGGTGCGAGGTACTAGGTGTGAGGCAGGAGGTAGAACCGACACCACGTGGCGCTTCTACCTCCAACCTCGCTCCTAGTACCTCGCCCCTCCCACCTAGCTCTTCTCGCAGTTGGTTTTTACCCGCTTACTGACAGCCGTCCACTCTGTGCGTATCGAGGTGCAGCGTGCAGATCAGGCTTCCGATCTGCAGCTTCGGCGTCACCGTTCCATCGAACGTAACGACGACCCGTCTCGTTACCTGCTTGCTCGCCGTTCCGGTCGCGCCCTGTAGGGACGCGGTGTAATCCGTTGCGACGACCACTGTGCCGCTGAGGGGGATCTGGCTCGGCGCAGCTTTCCCAGGCATCACAACGTTGGTAACTGTATCGTGTGCCGTGCCGGCGAGGGTTCTGATGCCGTCGAGTCCAATGTGCGAGACGGTATCGGCGCCCGATCCAACTCCATTCCACTTCCGCTGCGGCTTCAGGCTGATGAGACCGCTCACTGTAAGGTTGTGCGTTCTGTGAACGCCAGCCGTCCAGACAATATCCCTCTGAAACGAGCCGTCGACCTGGGCCTGGAAGTTCACCGATTCGACTTTCGTCGAGTCAAAGGTCTGTAGCGACCCACCGTTTGCATCGTAAAACGCAAACGATCTGGTAACGCTGAGCCCCTGTTCTGTCGTCGCCGTGCAGGTGTAGCGGGGCGCGGTGTAGCTACAGTTCGGCGCGACGGCCCCGAAACTCGGCTGACCGCTCGTGCCGTACCCTGGGGCATTCACGTTGTAGCTGGGCGCGACCATGGTAAACGAGCCAGCTGCAGTGACGTTGTCGGTGAAGCCGGCGATCTGTGACGCAACGGCGTCGCCTGAAGTCGCAGCGACATCGGCGTTGATCTGCGCGTCATCGATCGCGGGCGGACCAGCCAGATCGCTGCTGCAAGCAACTGCTCCGGCCGCCAGGAACATTGCGGCGGCAGTGAGCATGGGATTTCTGAATTTCATAAAAGCGGATGCTCCTGAAAGTGTTTTTTTGCGCCGCAATGCGGCTGCTATCAACACGAAGGAGCGGGGGAAACGAAACGGGCCTTTTCTCTCCGCGGGACACTCGACGCCGACGGAAAGGCTCTAAGCGATTAGCTGCAAAGCCGATAGCTCCCCACTTTGGTTTTGTGGATGTTTTCGCAGCGTCGTGCTCCCGACGCCGCGGCCCCTAATCGCGCAGCTCGCGGGTATTGCGCCCGGTCGGCGGGGGCTCTGCTATGTGGGGAAAAACCTCGTACTTCCATTGGACATGCGCCATCCGATCAAGCAGGCGGTCGAATTCTTCGGGAGAGAGAGTCGTGCAGAAGCGCGCGATTCTGCGCGCGATTTCGCGACGGGCGGCCGCGATTGCTTCTGACTTTCGTCGGTCATCCATTGAGCAAGATCAGCGATCGATTAAAGTCGGACGTTCGATGCAAGAATTGTCCCGCCGAGAACGGCTGAGCCCGCTCAATAATCAAACTCGCGCTACAGACGTTTTCCCGTGCGGCTCGCCCAGTATTTCTACCGATCACTCGTTCGGATCGCGCTCGAAGCGCGCATCCTTCTTCGTCCAGCGATGCAGTTGGCGGCAGGCAGGACACTGGACCGGATCCATCTCCTCGATCGGAGATGCCTCGAACGTCTGAGGATCCATCGAAAAGCCCGTGTAGATCATTTTTCCAGTTGTCGGACACTTGATCAATATGCGGTTCACACATTCCTCGGTGAGCGCACCCGGCACGGGTACCTGCCTAACTGATGCAAGGAGAGTTCCTGCCCGGACGAAACGTGACTAAGAATTTCACTGCCGCCCAAATGCCCCTAGCGGACACACTTCACTTGCACCTTCACCGCGATCGTCTGTGGAGTTGGCGACATCTGGTTCGACACCACGAAGTGATAAGTCCCAGCCTCACGCAGCTCGTAGTCGAGCGTGTTCTCGGACCCCCTGTAAGTCTCCCATTGTGACGGCGCAATCGCCGCCGGGTTGGCGTTCCAGAAGACATAATCGGCGTCGGTGAGGAGGAACACCTCGATGTTGCGCCCAAATCCGCCGATCCCTTTGGTCGATCCGACGAGCCTGCACTTCTGATCGGTGTCAGGAAGCCCGAACACGTATTGGAGCGCGTCGCGCGCG
>DASWGL010000498.1:0-2246 GCA_036393735.1 Gemmatimonadaceae bacterium
TCAGCGCGTTTGAGTTGATCCCGAGCTCGTCGGCGCCGCGGCTCACCACGACATCGGCGCCTAGCTCGTGACGAAGGCGATGCACCGCCTGACGCAACGCATTGCGCGCGGCTTCCTGCCCGGTGTCGGGCCAGAACATTCCAATGATCGTGTCGCGGCGGTGGAAGCCCCGGGGTCTTGCAACGGCGAGATAAGTGAGCAGCGCCAATTGTCCGGGGCGCGAGAGAACAGTCCGCAGCTCCTTTCCCTCGTTGTCGCGTAAATCCGCGGCGCCGAACGCTCGAAAACGGATCATGACGACCCCGAATGAAATCGGACGGTGTGCGATGCGAATGTAACGCGCGTGAGACGGCCGCGTAGCCCCGGGCTCTCACTTTGTCTCCCGCAATCGCTTTCGTCGCGTTTCGAAAGGAGCAATCCGGATGAAAGACTTCTGTTTATGGGTTCTCAAGGCGGCCGTAATAATCGCCGCCGTTCTCGCGATACCGATCGTGAGGACGTACTCCCAATCCGGCTCGCCCGGAGTCGCCGGAGTCTCGCTGGAGATGTCGCCTCAGTCAGTCAGCGCGGTGCTCGGAGCGCCCGAGGTCGAGGAAGCCTCGCTCGGTATGCGCTTTTGGGAGTACCGCACCCGCGGCATCACCGTGATTTGGCGGGACGACGCGCCGGGAGTGCGCGCCATTGTCCTCAGCAAACGCACCGCCGGCGATATCCGCGGCGTCCGCGTTGGCGATACGAAGTCCGCAATCTCGACGAATTGGGGTCTGCCCGTTCGCGTGCGAGGTGCGGGACGGTTTCTGGATTTCGCCGGACGTCAGTGGACGCTCTCGGCGGAGATAGCGAAGGGAAAGGCTGTCGAGATCACACTGCTCGCCGCGCGTTGATCGCAGCGGCATAACGCTTCACTTCACACAAGGAGTTCGCATGCACCGACGTACCAGGATTTTTTCGTTGTTCAGGACAGCCGCAACGCTGCTAATGGTTGTATCCTGTCTCGATAAGACTACCGGAGTAGACAAACCGAATCTGGTCGCTCCGGCCAACAAACCCGCCCTCACGATCAGCGATGCTGCGCGTGACGCCCGGGGCATCAGCGGCTTCTATTTCCTGCCGCCAATGCTTCCTGTCGTCTCCTATCCGGGCACATTCGATCCGGACCTCTCTCCGGATGTAGTCGTTTGCGAGTGGACGGGGACAGCATGCGGCGCCGAAGTCGCGCGCTTCGGGATGAGCACGGGCACCGGTGGCGAGACGGTGAAGCTGGAAGATGGCCAGTACCACGCGAATTGGGATACCAAGGCAACGGATCTGGATCCCAATAAGACCTACCGGATTATCGTCTCAGTCCACGATCTGCTGCTCGGCTTCGCGGACGTTGACGTCGTAACGACTGGCGCCGGCGTCAAGAATGTAGACAGCAACCAGTTCATCCCCTTGGTCGACGGTCGCACTCTTCCGATCAAATTCCGCGCGGAGAAGGGAATCACCGGTCGCATCACTCTCGATCCGGCACAGGCATTTCTCGAAGTCGGCGACGCCCGGGCCTTCACTACTACCATATACGACCTGCACGATGCGGTTCTTCCGAACACCGCACCAGCGTGGTCGATCAGTTACGACGGCGGAACGAGTAACGCTACGTTCGATGCCGGCACGATCACGGCGACAACTCCCGGCACTGGCACGGTCTCCGCGAGCTACGGTGGTCGCACCGCCAACGCGGCGTATACGATCTTCGTTCCACCATCGGCGCTGAAGTTCCCACGCTCGTGTGGATCGCTCGCGGTGGGTGGCGCGGAGACTATCATCGCCACCCCCGTTGACGCTCATGGTGACCCGATCACTCGACCCCTCGCAATCCACTACGCCAGCTCCGACGAGACAATCGCGACGGTGGGTCAGACCACCGGATTGACGACCGGAGTTCATGCCGGCCTCGTCACCATCAACGCGTCGGTGCTCGGCGTGAGCAGCTCCACCAGGCGCCTCGTTTACAGCGAGGGAAGCTCGATTACGATCAGACCGGGCGCTGACGACGATGCGACGAGCCTGACGCTCCACCCCGATGATGCCGCGCAGCTCACGGGCAAGTACAACGACATCGACCTGATGACTGACGCGTTCTCGGATTGTCGCGCGTGGTCGAGCGATCATTCGGACGTGGTCGTGGGCTCCGCGCCAAGACTCTTCCAGCTCTGTTGCACCGGGCAAGTTTTTCCGGCAGTCTCGGCCGCGAAGTGGGTGAA
>DASWGL010000499.1:0-10469 GCA_036393735.1 Gemmatimonadaceae bacterium
TGAGCTTTTGATCGTAGTCGTCATCATCGGCATTCTTGCCGCGATCGCGATCCCGAAGTTCGCCAACACGAAAGACAAGGCGTATGTCGCCGCGATGAAGTCCGACCTTCGCAACCTTGCGACCTACGAAGAGCAGTACGCAGCTGACCAGAACGGTGCCTACTTCGCAGGAACCGCGACGATGGCTACGCCGCTGCAGGGCTTCACGCCTTCGCAGAACGTAACGATCACTGCTACGATCGTTGCCGGCCCGCCGCAGAGCTGGAGCGCGAGCGCAGTGCACTCGCAGTCAGCCAAGACCTGCACCAACACGACCGGTGTGATCGTCTGCACCTAAAGGCAAGATCTGGAGTTAGCGTGAAACGGGGACGTCATCAGACGTCCCCGTTTTTCTATTGTTGGCCCTTGATCGGAGTTTCGCGGTGCGCGGGCCAGCCGCTTGGTTATGTCGTTGCGGGTGACCTTCAGCTTCACGTCACTTCTGTTCGCGGAGGTCTTTGCCCGTCAACTCGACCTCGGCGCCGCAGCGCGAACACTCAATCTTGAAAGGCGGGCCCGGAGAACCCGGAGAAACACCGACCTCGGGTAAGACCATGACCGAAGTTGAACAGTTCGGGCAACTCTTTAAGTAATACCAAGATTTTGCCATGCGCCCAGATGAGAACGGTCCTATGTTTGGCCAGAATTGAGGCGTGGTCAACGAAAGATTTCTTAACGCCATCCTGGGCTCTCATAGAAGAGCTGACGCGTCGTCTTTCTTATCGGGCGCCCGTGCCTTGAGCTGACGAAGCGCACACGGTAGCTCATCGCCCTCGGCGCGAATAGGAAGTCACGTCAGCGCCTTCTCGAAAACAAAACCTGCACCACTGAAGCAGTGCAGGATGAATTGTTAAACGCGCCCGGAGAGACTCGAACTCCCAACCTTCTGATCCGTAGTCAGATGCTCTATCCAATTGAGCTACGGGCGCTCATACCAAACCTTGGTGCTGTTCGACGAGATCCGGATCGGACCGTTGACCGGGAGCCGGAAGTTCCGTTCTCCGGATGCTCCGTTCTACTGTATGAGCGGTACAAGACTCGAACTTGTGACCTCCACGATGTCAACGTGGCGCTCTAACCAACTGAGCTAACCGCCCTCTTTTTCATCGCACCGGAGAGCGGGAAACGGGACTCGAACCCGCGACCCCAACCTTGGCAAGGTTGTGCTCTACCAACTGAGCTATTCCCGCGAACAAACAACCGTTCTCGTCTCACCAGTAAGCCATGGAGGTGAGGGGAATCGAACCCCTGACCTCTTGAATGCCATTCAAGCGCTCTCCCAACTGAGCTACACCCCCGGCATTTCCTGACGGTCTATTTGCGCCCGACAGGAACCGCGAAGGATATCCAAGGGTAGTATCGATGTCAAGAAATTTGCTCTGGCAGAAAAGCCAACGGCCGGTATCTTGCAGCGCTTCTACAGCCTGAATTTTTCGGTTACACAAAAACGCTTTTGTTGTCGCTCCAAAGGGCTGTAGAAACAACACTAATTCGCTTGCATTGCCGGCCCGCAAAGGCTGCATTCGCATAAGGCTTTCACAGTAGTACCCAAGAGGTTTTTACCAATGGCTGAAGTAAAGCGTCGCCGCAAAACGGCCGTCGCGGGAATCGCCCCCAGCGAGCCCGAAAGGGATATTCTCGATCAGTACCTTTATGAGGTCAGCACGTATCCGCTGCTCAAAGGTACCGAGGAGATCGAGGTTGCCCGTAGGATTCGCGCCGGTGACCCGGACGCCCTCCAGGAGCTCGTGCAGCGCAATCTGCGCTTCGTGATCTCCGTGGCGAAGAAATATCAGAACCGCGGCATGCCGCTCATCGATCTGATCGGCGAGGGCAACGTCGGTCTGCTCACGGCTGCGCGCAAATTCGACCCCGACCAGGGCGTCAAATTCATTTCGTACGCAGTGTGGTGGATTCGCCAGGCGATTCTCTCGTCGCTGGCGCGTCAGGGCCGCACCGTCCGCGTGCCGCTCAATCGCACGGCCGATCTCTCACGCATCATCAAGGCGTCTGAGATCCTCCGTCAGAAAATGCGGCGCGAGCCGACGCCCGAGGAGCTGTCCCAGCTCACCGGCCTGTCGGTCGATGTCGTGCAGTCGCTCGCCGCGCTCAACACCGGCGACGTGCGTCTGGACGCGCCGATGGACCCGGAAGGCGATCGCTCGCTGATCGAGCGCTTCGTCGCCGACGAGATGCCCGACACCGAGGAAGAGGCGATGAACCGCTTCCTCAACGACGAGATCGAAACCGCACTGTCGACGCTTCCCCCGCGGGATGCGAAGGTGCTGCGGCTGTACTTCGGACTCGAAGGCGGGCGGGAGCACACGCTCGAGGAGATCGGTTCGCTCCTCGGAGTCACGCGCGAGCGCGTTCGCCAGCTTCGCGATCGTGCTCTGAAGCGCCTACGTGAAGGTGACGTAGGTCGCGCGCTCGGAAGCTTCGCGGCGTAAGTCTCCGCTGGGCGGAAAAGAAAGGGACGAGCGAAAGCTCGTCCCTTTTTTGTCCCCGTTCAATCGCGCTCAGGGCCAGAGTCGCTTCAATCCCTCAGCATATGAAACCAGCTGCGGCCCTTTGTTTTCTCGTTCGGCGCGATAGAAGAACATAGGAGTCCTGTCGGGATAGCGCGCTATCAGCCGTGCGTTCGCGTCTGGCCCCATATCGCGGACGATCATTGTGCCGTGGCCAGGCAGTTCCGGGAGATCGGTCTGCCAGAGAAGCGATGAGATGTCGAGAATGCCGAGGGTATCTGACGCGACCTCCCGCAAACAATCACGGGGAAGCGGCTGGCCCGCGTTGACCAGAATCGCGTCCCGCTCGGCGATAAAGACCTCCGTCGGGCGGTTACGGTTGGCCACATCGAAGCCGACATCCGGGCGTGGGGCAATCCGCCCGGCCTTGGACGCCGCGTACCAGTCGGCAAACTTCTGAAAGTCACACGTCGTATTCTGCCTGATGCCAACCTCGAGAGAATCCAGCCGGAGTCCATTCGCTATCAGTCGCATCACGACTCTTCCGGACCAGGCACCGTGAACGAAAACGAGTGAAGGGGAAGGAGTTTGAGGAGGCTTGATTCGTACGCTCTCCATCCACGTTCCGCCATAACTCCTCAGCCGGCTGGGCGCGAGATAGAAGATTCCTGCTGCCCACGCAACGATGAACGCCACGGTGAGGACGGCGCGCGGAGAGTTCCTGCCGAATTCCCGGCGAGGGCTCTGCCTTACGAGGCCGACGGCACTAACCGCAGTGAGCAATGCCCACGCCGGTGCGGCCTCGTTGAGCATCCGTGGCCCCATGAAAATCCCGTGATGCCAGTAGAACATGTTCGCGACAACGGGCAGCAGCGCCCACAGCGCAATCAACTGCTCACCTGGTGAGAACTTTCGCCTGAAGATCAGAAACAACCCGACGATGAGCACGACCGGCAGCGGCGTCTCCAGCAGGTAGAGGCTCAATGTTCCCAGATCGGATGACGTGTACTCGAGTGCCTCCGCGACGCCATAGTGGTGGCCGTAAGGATCCTGATGGAATCCAAGGCCGGTCAGCGGACCTTGCGCGACCACATAACCGAATCGAAGTGGACTTCCGAAGAAGTGATTGTTGTACGCACCGACTGCCAACAAAAAGGGCAGCGCACTGATAGCTGCGGTGATGCTGAGTCGAACCCATCCCCTGATTTCCGTACGACGTCTGGCCCGAGTGACAATCCATATCGCCAACACAAGAAATCCGGCCACTATTGCAGCCAGGGGACGAATCGAGAATACAAGTCCCAGCGCCGCGCCTGCGAGGAAGGGCCAGCGCGCTCTCTCGTCGTCCTCGCTGCGCAAAGCGAAATAGACGGCGGCCGATGTGGCCGCGGCGGCGGAGACGTGGTTCATGTACGCGCCGGCCAGCGCGATGAAGAAGGGACTGAGCGCGAGCATTATCGAGCCCAGTCTGGCAACCGCCGGATCGTCGCGCAGCAGGCGTTGGGCGCTGAGGGTCGTGAACACGACGGTCACACCCACCAGGACTGGACCCACCAGGATCGGCGCATGAACCAAGAATCCGAGGGCGAGGAGGAACACGTGCCCGGGCGGATACTGCGATACCCAGCCGTTCGGAGTGATAAGTGAATTCTGCAGTTGCCAGAATTCTGTGAAGCCGTCGGCCGGCCCGCTGAGATGCCCCACCGCGACGAACCGCGCCTGTAGCATCTGCACCATGGCGTCGATCAGCGTTGGGTTTCCGGCGAGCGCAAGGTGCGAGAAACCCAGAGTCACCACCGCCGAGAAGACGGCTAGGACCGAAACAAATCGTGCAGTGGGAATCGCCGTCAGACGCCGGCCCACGGCAGCGCACCATTCCTCGATCTTGTTCGGGTCGAGGAGCCGCGCCAGAACCAGCGACACGAGGATCACGATGAGGCTCCCGTACAACAGCATCGTGCGCGCAACCTCGGCGAACGTCAGTACGCTGTTCAATACGAGTCCGCCCTCGGCTGCATCCAGCATCCGATAGAGCGGGAAAACGACGAGGATGACGAGGCCTATGCCCGCGCCACGAAGGACATACGTGAAAATGGCAGCGCCACGGCCAGCAGCGGTTGAATCTCCGAGTTGCGATGTCATGCCCGCGCCAATTTACCACGCGCTGTGGCTTTTCGCGCTGACGTGCCTAGCCCTTTCTCCCACCGCGTTTAACTTCAGTTTTGTGATATCGCCCCGGCAATGATCAAACTGGTCGACGTCTACAAATCCTTCGGCGAAAAAAAGGTCCTCGAAGGTTTCTCCCTCGCGGTCGAAGAGGGCGAGACGATGGCCCTCATCGGTTATTCGGGGACCGGCAAGTCGGTCGCGATCAAGCACATCGTCGGACTGCTCGAGCCCGATCGCGGGACCGTCTGGGTAGACAACCAGGAGGTCCCGAAGCTTTCGCGTCCCGACCTGTACGCGCTCCGATCCCACATCGGTTACGTGTTCCAGTTCGCCGCGCTGTTCGACTCGCTTACGATTTGCGACAACGTAGCCATGGGATTGCGCAAGGAGGGGCGGCTCAGCGAGCGAGACATAGTAAAGCGCGTCGGCGAAGCCCTGGAGCTCGTCGACCTCCCCGGCGTGGAAGAGAAGTTCCCAGCCGAACTGTCCGGCGGAATGAGAAAGCGCGTGGGCATCGCCCGCGCGATCGCGCGGCAGCCCAAGTACATCCTGTACGACGAGCCGACCACCGGACTCGATCCCGTCACCAGCGCCATCATCGATCAACTGATGATCCGGATGCGGGAGAAACTTGGCGTCACGAGTATCGTCGTTACCCACGACATGCGAAGCGCCTATACGGTCGCCTCGCGTATCGCGATGCTCTTCGAAGGAAAGGTCCGGCAGGTGGGAACGGTGGACGAGATCCAGCACACACACGATCCCATCGTACGGCAATTCATCGAGGGCAAGCCCGACCTCGACGTCGTGGAAGCGGGAGTCTGAGCGTGGCCCCATCCGCGAATGGATCGACGCTGCCATCTCTTGTCGTCCACCTGGAGCGCGAGCGCGCTCGCGCACTTGTCCGCTCCGCGTTTCCCCGCCGCCGGTGGAGGATCATCTCCACCCGCTCGGCCGAGGAGCTCGAGGCGGTCTTCCGGAGAGTGCTGGTTGATGCTGCCCTCATCGACCTCGGCTCACCGGACGAGGACACGTGGAAGGCTGCCGCGTTCGCAGCCGAATTTCCCAGCGCTCCTTTCTTCGCGATCACACCACTGCGTCCGACGGATACTCCAGCTGCCGCCCGCTGTGCGGGGCTTGGATTCATCGATGTGATCGTCGAAGGAATCGACGAAAACGCAGCGCGCGATCTCGTTTACCCGCACGCCTTCTCCACGCGCTTTCGCCAAGCGTTGGGGGAGCCGCCGCAGACGCTCGGCCTCACTACTCCACTCCAGAAAAGCGCGTGGGAGGTAATCGTCGCGCATTCGGGACGGCCGGTCACCACGAAGGAGCTGGCGAAGGCGGTGGGGTTGAGCCGCGAGCATCTGAGTCGGAACTTCGCCAAACCAGGCGCGCCGAACCTGAAGCGCGTCATTGATCTCGTCAGGCTGATTGCAGCCGCGGAGTTGGCAAAGAATCCCGGCCACGACATCCGCGACATCGCGCGGATACTCGACTTTGCATCGTCGTCGCATCTCGCGGTGACGGCGCAAAGGATTTTCGGTACCAGACCGGCTTCTCTCGCGCGATTGAGGACCACCGATCTCATCGACAGGTTCGCGCAGGGAAGGACCAGAAGCAGAACGTAAAGGTTGAGGACTGCGAGCCAACTGCGTCTGCGATTCGCAATTGCAGTTGGTCCGAAATCCTCAGTAGTTAGTCCGTAGTCCGCAGCCTCCTTGATCTCCACGAGCGTCTGACGTTTTTTCCGACGGCCCGACTCTTCCAGAATGTCTATTGTTGCCCCGGAAAGGAGCTTGTGATAAATTTCACAAGCTAGGAAATCCCTCCGCCGAACGGGTTTCCGAGGCTCGCGCCAACCCAGCTTCAGAGCACTGATCAATGGCCACTGATACGATCCTTCGTCCCAGCGAAATCAAGGACATCCTACTCCGCGAGATCGAAGCGGCGGACCTCCACGAGCTCGATGTCGAGGACGTTGGCACCGTCCTCGAGGTCAAGGACGGAATCGCCCGCATCTACGGATTGCAGAAGGCGATGGCCGGCGAGATGCTCGAGGTGACCTCGTCCGAGACCGGCGGGAAGATCACCGCCCTCGCTCTCAATCTCGAAGAGGACAACATCGGCTCGGTGGTGCTCGGCGATTACCTCCAGCTGAAGGAAGGGGACGAGGTTCGGCGCACCCGTCGGGTGCTCGAAGTTCCAGTCGGGCACGAGCTGGTTGGCCGCGTGGTCGATCCGCTCGGACGTCCGCTCGATGACGCTGGTCCGATCAACGCCAAGCACACCCGTAAGGTCGAGTCGGAGGCGCCCGGAATCATCGTCCGCCAGCCCGTGAAGGAGCCACTCCAGACCGGGATCAAGGCCATCGACTCGATGATCCCTATCGGCCGCGGACAACGTGAGCTGATCATCGGCGACCGCGGAACCGGAAAGACCGCCATCGCCGTCGACACGATCATCAATCAGAAGGGCACCGGCGTCATCTGCGTCTATGTCGCGATCGGCCAGAAGAACTCGACCGTCGCCTCAGTCGTCGAAAAGCTCCGCCAGGCCGGCGCGATGGAGTACTCGATTATCGTCGTCGCGGGGGCGTCCGATCCCGCGCCCATGCAATACATCGCGCCTTATTCAGGCTGCGCGATGGCCGAGTACTTCATGTACGAGGAAGGACTGCCGACGCTGTGCGTGTACGACGATCTCTCGAAGCAGGCGGCGGCATATCGCCAGCTCTCGCTCGTACTTCGCCGTCCTCCCGGACGTGAGGCGTTCCCCGGCGACGTGTTCTATCTCCACTCGCGTCTCCTCGAGAGAGCGGCAAAGATGAGCGAAGATCCGTCCATCATCGATGGCAAGAACATCAAGAAGGCCGGCGGCTCGTTGACCGCGCTTCCGATCATCGAAACCCAGGCGGGCGACGTTTCCGCGTACATCCCGACGAACGTCATCTCGATCACAGATGGCCAGATCTTCCTCGAGGCGGATCTTTTCTTCGCCGGCGTCCGCCCGGCGGTCAATGTTGGAATCTCTGTTTCGCGCGTCGGCGGCTCTGCGCAAGTGAAGGCGATGCGCTCCGTTGCCGGCAGACTGCGGCTCGATCTCGCGCAGTACCGTGAGCTGGAAGCGTTCTCCTCCTTTGCGTCGGACCTCGATGCGGCCACGAAGAAGCAGCTCGAACGCGGCGCGCGGACGGTCGAAGTCCTGAAGCAACCGCAGTACCGTCCGATGGCAGTGGAGCACCAGGTGATGGTGATTTTCGCGGTCACCAACGGATTCCTCGATCCGATTCCGGTAAACCGGCTGAAGGATTGGGAGAAAGGATTCCTCGAGTTCATGGAAAAGCAGTTCCCGCAGGTGCCGCAGAAGATCCGCAGCGAGAAAGTCCTGTCCAAGGAGACCGAGGCCGATCTCAAGCGCGGGATCGATGGATTCAACCAGAAATTCAACCCCGCAAAGCCCTAACGCATGGCGAAGGGTCGGGAGCTCAAAGGGCGAATCAAGTCCGTCGAGAACACGCGGAAGATTACGCGGACGATGGAGATGGTGGCCACCTCGAAAATGAAGCGCGCGCAGGATCGCGTCGTGGCCGCGCGGCCATTCGCAAACTCGCTCACTGAAGTGATCGCGAATCTCTACACGCCGGAGCTGGCAGAGAGCTTCCTGCTCATGCGCCAGCCGGCAACGATCAAGAAGGCGGCGGTCATTCTGCTCACCAGCAACCGCGGCCTCGCCGGAGCGTTCAACGCCAATCTGCTCAAGGAAGCGCGGAATCTTCTTGCGCGCCTTGCCGAGCAGAGCGTAGAGCCGGAGCTCCACGTCGTCGGCAAGAAGGGGATCGGGTATTTCCGGTACGTCGGTCGTGCAGTGGCGTCCAGCCGGACCAACATCACTGGGCAGCCAACCGTCGCGAACGCCGCCGAGCTCGTCGATGGCCTGATCGAACGATTTGCCTCGGGCGAGATCGACGCGGTCTATGTCATCTACTCGAAGTTCAACTCCGCGCTCTCCACGCCGCCGACTTCGCAGCTGGTGCTGCCGGTAACACCGCCGGAGCGCAAAGGGCGTCAGCCCGACTACATTCTGATGCCGTCGGCTGAAGTGATTCTGACGCAGCTTCTTCCTTCCTACGTGCGCAACTCGGTTTACCGCGCGCTGGTCGAGAACGAGGCCGGGTTTCAAAGCGCTCAGCGCACCGCGATGAAAAACGCGACCGACAACGCGGGTGAGATGCTCAACGTTCTACGCCGCACATTCAACCGCGCCCGCCAGGCGCAGATCACGCAGGAGATCGCCGAAATCGTCGGCGGTGCCTCTGCGTTACAGGGGTAATCATGGCTACAGCCGTCCGCACCGAGAGAAAGAAGCTACGCCCGACCGAAGAGAAGAAGGCGAATTTCGGGAAGGTGGTCCAGGTGATCGGACCCGTGCTCGATGTCGAGTTCGAGTCCGAGCACCTGCCCGAGCTGTACAACGCTCTGCGCATCCGTGAGAAGACGGACGCCGGCACCGACATTGACGTCGTCGTCGAGGTGCAGCAGCACATCGGACGCAATCAGGTACGCGCGGTGGCGATGTCGTCGACCGACGCCGTCGTCCGCGGAATGAAGGTCGAAGACACCGGCGGCCCGATCACCGTTCCAGTCGGCGAAGCCGCGCTCGGAAGAATTCTCAACGTGCTCGGCAACCCGGTCGACAACGGTCCGCCGATTCCGGACAGTGTCGAGCGTTGGCCGATCCACCGTCCGAGCCCCGAGTTCGCGGACCTCGAGCCCAAGACCGAAATCTTCGAAACGGGAATCAAGGTCGTCGATCTGATCGCTCCGTTCGTGAAGGGCGGAAAGATCGGACTGTTCGGCGGCGCCGGCGTCGGCAAGACAGTCGTCATCCAGGAGTTGATCAACAACGTCGCCAAGGGGCACGGCGGTAAGTCCGTTTTCTGCGGCGTCGGCGAGCGCACGCGCGAAGGGAACGATCTCTATCTCGAGATGAAGGAATCGGGCGTCATCAACTCCTGCGCGCTCATCTATGGCCAGATGAACGAGCCGCCGGGCGCGAGACTGCGCGTTGGATTGTCGGGTCTGACGGTCGCCGAGTACTTCCGCGACGTCGAGAACTCGGACGTGCTGGTGTTCATCGACAACATCTTCCGCTTCACGCAGGCGGGCTCCGAGGTCTCGGCCCTGCTTGGTCGCATGCCGAGTGCCGTGGGTTATCAGCCGACGCTGGCGACGGAGATGGGCGACCTGCAGGAACGCATCACTTCGACCAAGAACGGATCGATCACTTCGGTGCAGGCGATCTACGTTCCCGCCGACGACATCACCGACCCGGCACCGGCGACGGCGTTTGCGCACCTCGATGCGACCGTCGTGCTGTCACGCGCGATTACCGAGCTGGGCATTTATCCCGCGGTCGATCCTCTCGCATCGTCTTCCCGAATTCTCGACGCCCAATTCATCGGCGAGCGCCACTATAAGGTGGCGACTGACGTGCAGAAGATCCTGCAACGGTACAAGGAGCTCCAGGACATCATCGCGATTCTGGGTATGGACGAGCTCTCGGAGGACGACAAGCTGGTGGTGGGTCGGGCCAGAAGAATTCAGCGCTTCATGTCGCAGCCGTTTGCAGTCGCGGAGCAGTTTACGGGCTATCCGGGTCAGTACGTGAAGCTCGAGGAGACGGTCTCGTCGTTCGAGAGGCTCGTCGCCGGCGAGTTCGATCAATATCCCGAGCAGGCGTTTTTCATGCAGGGCGGTATCGACGGCGTGATCGAACGCGCTCAACAGCTTT